>SLDG01000073.1 GCA_007125355.1 Balneolales bacterium
ATGACGGGGTTCGTGCAGGAGGCGGAGCAGGAGCACTGGGAGGTCGAGCTTGGGGGCTTTCGCTTCACCGCCCGCACGAATGCCCCACGCGAGGAACTGGTCGTGCCTGGCAGCGCGATACTCGTGCACCTGGGAGACGACGAATTTCTCTGCCTAGGGCGCAGTCTGACGTTTACTTGTGCCGGGCTGTGCGGTCAACCAGCAGAATTGCTGGCACTGGATGAGGGCTACTTGCAAGGGGGAGAGTGGCATCACCGGAGACGGTTGAACGGGGATGAGACGGCACACGGGACGGGCGTCCTGCTGGATGCGCCGTGTGGCCCGGCGCTAGCGGTGAACGAGAGCCAACCCCGGCGTGCACAGCTTGTCCCCTTGCGATGGCTCCGGTTCCGGATGCATGTGGTTGGCGCATCGGCACGCGAAGCTACAGAAAACAGACACATAACGAAAGAAAGCGTGGTACATGAAATCTGATTTAAGTCGAACCCCGTTCAGCCGGTTTGGATCCTACCTCACACTCGTGGAACGCCGACCGGGCGAGCATGGCCAAGCGGACGCCCAGTCACCAGGGGTCTGGGTAAGTGGTGTCCACGGGTTCCACGCATCCCGCGATACCTTCCGCATCTCCCTTTGGGATGCCGACCAGGAACTTCCCTTCACCATCGAAATGGCACCCACACTCCTCACGTTGCGTGCCCGGACGGGGTGTGTCGAGATTTGCCTGCCGACGCCCGGCATGGTTCGCATGCGCTGTCGCGGCGTTACCCTGCGCTTGATGCTGCAGGATGCACCCTTCAATTACGTAGTACCTTTGGACGAAAGCCGTTGGCTCGTGAACACGGCCAGTGCCTGCCAGATGTGTACCGTGGACCCGCTCGCCGGGCATTTTTCTGTTGAAGGCGAGCGAAAACAATCCCATGCGACCGGCATCACGCTGGCACTAGAACCCCACGCTGATGCTGCCGGGGATATGACACTCCAATTTCATGTTGGTTTTTCCGGTCCGCCAACCGTGACCGAGGCATTCGACGAGTCTGTCGCCCGTGTAACCCAGTCGTTCGAGGCATTTGCCGCTCCCTACCGCCGACCGGAAAGCGCCTGGTCGCAAACCATCGAGCAGGCGGCCTGGTTAAACTGGTCTTGCGTGGTGGGGCCCAGCGGGCATCTCAAGCGCGACTCCATGCTGATGAGCAATAACCGCATGACCAATATCTGGTCCTGGGATCATGCGATCAACGCGCTTGCCCTCGCACGCGTACACCCGGATCTTGCCTGGGACCAATTGCTAACCATTTTTGATCACCAATTGGACTCGGGACAATTA
Organism: Balneolales bacterium; assembly: GCA_007125355.1. Taxonomy (GTDB): domain Bacteria; phylum Bacteroidota; class Rhodothermia; order Balneolales; family Cyclonatronaceae; genus SLDG01. The sequence continues at coordinate 1,325 of SLDG01000073.1, forward strand.
CCGGACTATATCAATGATACCGTGCGCCTGTACAGCTACGTGAAACCGCCCATTCACGGCTGGATACTGGGACGTATGCTGGAGGCCAACCCCGCACTGGCGGAGCGTCTGCCCGAAATCTACGAACCTTTGACGAAATGGACGCAATGGTGGTGTCAACACCGTCTCCGGGACGGGTTGCCGGTCATTTATCATGGCAACGACACCGGATGGGACAATGCCACGGTCTTCGACGCAGGCGTGCCGGCAACATCTTGCGATATTGCTGCATTTCTCATCTTGCAGATGGAAATGCTGGCAAAGATGGCCGACACGCTTGACCAATCTGCTGCCGCTGCATCGTGGCGCACCCGGGCACAGGAAATGCTCGACCAGCTCGTGCGGCAGTTGTGGACCGGTACACAATTCCGTGTATGCCCCATGAACCCGCAGTCCGACAGCCTATTCGGTGCCTTGCCGTTGATTCTGGGTCACCGCTTGCCGGAAGAGATCCGCACGCAATTGGTTGCAAAAATCCGGCATCATCTCACGGACTGGGGCTTGGCAACCGAGCACCCGGAATCACCATGCTACGATGCAGATGGCTACTGGCGCGGGCCGATCTGGGCACCGCCCACATTGATCCTATTCGAAGCACTGCGCGCAATCGGTGCCGCTGAACTTGCGCAAGACGTGGCCACGCGCTTCTGCCTACTGTGCGACAAAAGCGGCTTTGCGGAAAATTTCGATGCCTGCACAGGTGCCCCCCTGCGGGACCCGGCCTATACCTGGACAGCAAGTGTATTCCTGCTGATGGCTTGTAAGGAAAATCGTTCACCGAAATAGAGGAAAATAGAGAGGAAAAACAGTGGAGATACCCTTATGTGGGCTTGAACCATTGTTAAATAGATGTTTACAAAAAATGCTCTGTCAATTTTTGACAGAACGTAACACGAAGCGAGTTACCATGAACACAAAAGCCAACACCACACCCCGATTTTCTGCGCGCTGCTACCCGCCCTTGATGTTGATACTGGCCGCCCTCCTGCTTTGGCTACCCCCCCTGCAAGCAGAAACAGATTCGGACGAATACTGGCGGCAGGCGATCGGCTTCAACCCGCTGGTGCATGGTGGCGATGCGCCGGATGTCGTGACGCCGGATCAGGTACCTGGGGTGCGGCTATGGCTGGATGCCGCGGAGGGCGTGGAGACCGATGATGCAGGACGCGTAATCCGGTGGCACGATAGAAGCAGTAGCGGGCATCATCTTACCCAGCCTGCTCCCGGTTCCCGCCCGCTACGAATCGAGAATGCCATCCGGCAGCGTCCGGCCATACACTTTGATGGAAACCAGGCGCGCGGCCAAGGGCTGGGGCATCCCGAGGTGAGGCTGGACGGACAACCCGGAGCGCTCACGATCCTTAGCGTACACCGCGTCAATGCCGGTCATTCCGGTGGAAAAGTACTCTGCTACGGCAGCGGCTTCGGTAACCG
>SLDG01000258.1 GCA_007125355.1 Balneolales bacterium
AATTGTGATATATCAACTAATTATGATTCTAAAAACTAAATATAGCAATTTTGAAGGTTCTGGTTGGCAACTCAATAATTTGATTAGCCAAATCGATTCTCTTTAATGAAAAAATACCCCATCAAACCATATTCATAAACAAATTTCAATTCTTCGGTTTTCTGGTAAAAATGGATTTCAAGCAACCGCTTCTCCAATTTTGCCCGTTCATTTAAGAACGCTTCTTGTCCCAGTGTAAGCTGTGGCCCATCCTCATCACCACAAAATAGTTTTTGAATAAGTTTGATTTTATCGGAGGGTGGTTTGTCTGCTTTATTGGGTTTCATGGGGCAATATAATGAGGTGGGGTGACTACGTGGTGTCATGGTATATAAGGTTTTTCAAAAAAAGTTTACGCCTAATTTTTCAATTACATTGATTCCATTATTTTAGCAAACAAGAGACGTAACATGATATAAATCTGACTCAAAATGTACGACATCATCGGCGACATACACGGACATGCAACAAGGCTTGAGGCTTTGCTTGGAGAACTGGGATATGAAAGAAAAAGTGGCAGTTATAAGCATCCTGAACGTAAGGTTTTGTTCGTTGGTGATTATATTGATCGAGGGCCGGAGATTCGGGAAACATTACAAATCGTCAGATCAATGACCGAAAACGATCAGGCTATCGCTTTGATGGGTAATCACGAATACAATGCGCTTTGTTTTCATTTTATGGATCAAAATGGCGGCCACTTACGCAGACATTCCATTAAAAACCTAATTCAGCATTATGAAACCATCAGGCAGTTTCAAAACAGACAATCTGAATACGAAGATTATCTGGAATGGTTCTTCACCTTACCTTTGTTTTTTGAGCATCCAAATTTCAGAGCCACACACGCTTGCTGGGATCATAAAAATATAGCATTTCTGAAATCACGTCTTGAAAACAACAGGCTTACCCCCTCTTTGCTTCATACATCGGTTGACCGAAATACCAATTTATACAAAGCTATTGATGAGACTCTTAAGGGGGAAGAAATACAAATGCCAGAGGGACTGTCATTCAAAGATAAAGATGGCACCAAACGCACCGATATCCGCATTAAATGGTGGGAGAATCCCGCTGAGAGCACGTATAAATCCATTAGTGTTATTCCACTATCAAACTTGCCGGACTCCCCTATCACAAACTCCAAAGAGAGCGCCTACTACACTGAATCAGAGAAGCCGGTATTCTTTGGTCACTACTGGCTTAAAGGCAAACCAAAGCTTTTCCGTAATAATATATGCTGCACCGATTACAGCGTTGCCAAAGGCGGGTATTTGGCAGCTTACCGTATGGATGATGAAGACGTTTTGAATGATGACAAGTTTGTTTTTGTGTAGATGAGATTGGGTTGTGATGAATCACCTTTGAATATTTATTAGACGCTAAAAATCGTGCTTTAAATAAAGAAAATGAACCTTTTTCACTAATCCACACGTCGATTGAGTCAAAATTGAGACAGTGGCTTCAAAAAACTCGCTTAAAACATATTTAAATTCCTTTTTCCGATTCCTCATAATCGATTGGTTGGGGTTCAAATGCCTCCGGGATCACACAAAAACCTGTTTATACAAAGTATAGGCAGGTTTTTTTGTTTAGATGCCTTAGTTGAAAAAATCAAAACACAATCCTTTATTTATATACAAAACTTTAGGTAGTATTCTTGAACCGAGCAATGACTTATGAAAATTTCCGAAACATTGTCTCGGAAATTAAATGAGGAGATTTCCCATACAGTGTTTGGAGATGTCAAAACCGCAGACAGTGTCTGCTAAATTCAAAAAGTGCAGCTTTTATTCGACCACAAATCCAATTCTACAATCTACCTGATTACAGTTGTTTTTCTATCTGTCCTCTTTGGTTAAGAAATAACATCAATGTTGGTTAAAGCCAAACTCAGGTCATGGCAAATCAAAAATATTGGAATACCAATCCAATCATCTACTGCAATATTTAGGCAAATTAAGTCTATCTAATTATATTCAATCGAATAGCATCTTAACCCGGACTATTCATGAACGTATTAAAACTAATCAATCTATGACCTCCAAATCTGACATACTCCTTTATCAAACAGAAGATGGGAAGACGAAAGTTGAAGTTCGTCTGGAGGATGAGACGGTTTGGCTCAGACAAGCTGATCTTGTAGATTTATTTCAAACCACTAAGCAGAATATCAGTCTGCATATTCAAAACATTTTTAAGGAAGGAGAGCTAGACGAAAATTCAGTTGTCAAGGAATACTTGACAACTGCAACTGATGGCAAAAAGTACAGAACAAAGTTCTACAACCTCGATGTTATCATATCCGTTGGCTACCGGGTAAAGTCATTGCGCGGCACGCAATTTAGAATTTGGGCTACGGAGCGGTTGCGTGAATACCTTATTAAAGGCTTTACGATGAATGACGACCTGTTGAAAAAAGATGGTGGCTACTTCGAGGAGCTTCTGGAGCGTATTCGGGATATTCGATCTTCGGAGAAAGTGTTTTACAGAAAAGTACTCGAAATTTATGCCACAAGTATTGATTATGATCCCCGGGCAAAAAGTACAAAATTGTTTTTCCAAACAGTGCAGAATAAACTTCACTGGGCCGCACATGGACATACAGCAGCAGAGGTTATTTTCAAACGGGCTAATTCTGAGCTTCCTTTTATGGGGCTTACTTCATTCAAGGGTACCAAACCGACAAAAAATGAAATTTCAGTAGCAAAAAATTACCTGGACGAAAAAGAA
>SLDG01000019.1 GCA_007125355.1 Balneolales bacterium
GCGGCATTAAGGGATGCATCTCCGTAAAAATCTGAACCGGATATAATAGAACAAGCGGTGAATGCTGTACCAAGTATGACAAAAAGGATAACAAATATGGCGCGTATCATGGCAATTCCTCTAAGATAGTGCTAAGGATAAAGTATACTAATTTTGATGATCGCTTTCCAGTAAAATGCGATTAAGCTCTATTTTTGCTCAAGTTGAAAGATTTCTACTTTTGGATATCCGTCCTCATCATCAACAAAACTAATTAGCATTGAATTGTCTGAAAGCAAAAGAATATCGGTTACATATTGAGCGGTCTGTAAATAATTTGTGATGTTCAGGGTTTGGAAAAGATCTCCGTTATGGCCATGGATATCTAAAAAATAGATTGTATCCATTTCGCGATTTACTGACCTCAAATGGATGACAAATTGATCATTAGAAGAAATGGCCAGTGAATTACTCAACATTTGATATACAAACCTTCCCGTCCTTCCAGAAGAAATTACCAATCCTGGCATACCACTTTGGTGTAATTCAAGCCCGGAATCCGCATCATAAATTGCATAAGCAGGTTCGGGCACATCCACTTTAGAAAACAAAGTAAGTTTTTCCTCATTTGGTAATACTTCATACAAGACACCCTTAAAAACCCGGTTGCTCAACAAAAACCGGTCAGATTTACCAATCCTGTCTAAACGAAAACCAAGTGAATGTCCGAAACGGTTTTCAATCGGCACAGTCAAATCAAAAAGCTCAGAAGCGTAAATGGGTAATGGTACTGGCTTATCATTTTTTAAATCATTTATATGAATGATAGGCTCCGTTTTAGGGTCAGGATATCCCCCATTGACTAACAAAATATTTCCATCATCAAGAAACCCGATACCTGTAGTGTTAACATCCGGTTTTCTAATTTGAAATACTTCAATTTCGTCGTTTTCTGGATTATAGGAAGTAACGCGGATCAACATTCTGTCGAGAATGTAGAGCTTATTATCTTTTGAATCAGTTGCAAATATTTGATTAAAGTCACCGGGACCTCTTCCGGCTTGCCCCCAACTACTTTGGAATGTGAGAGTTTTTTTATCAAATACAAAAACGTTGTGTTGGCTTCCGTCAATTAGAAAAAGATGCTGTTCGGTCTTCTCCATAAGGGAAATAACGCCAAAGAGATAATTTTCAGTTTCTACAGGGATTGATTGCTGGTGCTCTAATGAAAATTCCTGAGCTACAACACTGTTAAAACAGAAAAAAACAAGAACGATAAATACTGTTTTTAGTAAGCGCAACCTGATTACATTATTTTCGGCCGATTATAAAAAATGTCCAAAACAGTCTCACCTCACAACAAAATGAGGAGAAACAACTGTTTCCATAGAAGATGACTGTGGATTTGCGGTAATTTCAAGACCAATCCTGTAGAGTCCGGCCGGTGATTCTGAAAGAGCTTTTACCAACTCAAAATCTATGAGTCGCTCAAATATTTCTCCGGGCTGTACTTCATACGTAAATAAAGCAGGCCGGTGCGGCAACGTATTAATCAATCGCTGCCACTGCGCGGCTTTAAACTTTTCAATGTTGCTTACACTTCCACTTAAAATAACAAACCGGACATCTTCGGTGGTGTTTTTGTATGTGTATCTGAGGGTTGTGTTTGCATCGAGAACCGTACTACTGATTTCAATTACACCGGTTTCGTGCATCTTGTTATCTGTAATCCCACAACCGGCAAGCCAAAGTGCGGCTAAAATCAGGGGTATATATACGCGGCAGTTTTTCATAATCTTACACTAATAAGTAGTGACCTAATAAAATTAACTTACCAAATATTTACCTCCAATTCAATCAATTTGGGATTTCATCCTTATGGGGTTCAATCAGATGTTCCAAAAGCGGAGTTTCGGTTATAAATGGAATACTGTATAGTGTTTTCGCCAGATTATTTTTAACGTGGCTAAGTAAAGGAACTTCAGCCGCAGCTCTCATTTTCAAAACAGGATCTGTGATTTCTGTTGCCGACATACTTTGGTTGGCTATCCAGGTGTACGGTTCAATTCCTGACCGTCGTAAATCATCTTGTAGTTTTGCAGCTTCCGAAATCGGTGTAGTTTCGGGAAGTGTTATCAATAACAGCTTTGTAAAATCAGCATTTTGCAAATACAAAAGTGGCGTTTTAAGTTTATTGGTGTCAAGAGAACTGTTTCTCATTACCTCTTTATGGTAACTGCCGGTGGTGTCGAGCAGCAATAGTGTATGGCCGGTTGGCGCGGTATCAATCACTACAAATTTTCGTTTGGCTTGCTGTATGGCTTTAGAAAAAGCTTGAAAAACGGCAACCTCTTCTGTACAAGGCGATTCTAAATCTTCTTTTAATAAACGCAGTTCTTCTTCTGTTTTATTCTTTCCTTTTTGGCGCAAAATCCGCTCTATATAAGCCTGCTTTTCAGCGTGTGGATCAATTCTGTTTAATTCAAGATTTTGTGGGATAGAAACATCATCCAGGTAATCAATAAGATGAGCAGCAGGGTCTGTTGTGGTGAGGTGAACAGGATAGCCTTTTTGTGCTAATTTCATAGCTATAGCAGCAGCAATAACTGTTTTTCCTACACCGCCTTTGCCCATCGTCATAATCAATCCATGGTCTTTATTTTCCGATAAGTCATTAACAAGATCATTGATATTTGGTAAAACAGCTTCCGTATGTTCAGATAAGATTGATTTAGCCGCATTTTTTATTTCATCCTCATCCAAAGGTTCAAAGAC
>SLDG01000327.1 GCA_007125355.1 Balneolales bacterium
CCCCACACGGGTGTATTTGCCGGGGTAAGAGGACTGCTTGTGGAAAAACTTAGTGGCGGAGACGGTATCTGATCTACGCACCAGCCTGACAGGTCTTGGTTGAAAGAGGCGGCACTGTTAAACACAGATTCCATATCGGTAACACTGCTGACATCCCAGTTTCCAATATCCTGGTTGAAGATATCCGCACCAAAAAACATAAAACTCATATCAGTTACGCTTTTGACGTCCCAATTTCCGATATCCTGATTGAATGAATTTGCACTTCCGAACATAGAACTCATATCAGTTACGCTTTTGACGTCCCAATTACTAATATCTTGATTGAATGTGATTGCATTATCGAACATAGAACTCATCTCGGTAACACTGCTGACATCCCAGTTTCCTATATCCTGGTTGAAGTCTAAAGCAAATTCGAACATTGAATCCATGTTAGCAACATTCCCTACTTCCCAATTTCCTATGTTCTGGTTGAAGTTTAAAGCAAATGCGAACATCGAATTCATATTGATAACATTGCTCACATCCCAACTACTAATATCTCCATTAAAAAAATTGGTAAATCGGAACATACTGCTCATATCTGTAACACTACTCACATCCCAGCTACTTATATCTCTATTAAACCCGGTAACAACATCAAACAGGTTTGACATATCCGTAATTCCACTCGTACAAGTGGTTGCATATTCAGGGTTGTCATCCCCAGCGCTCCTTAAATCAAAGATTTCGTCCCGGTTGCGCTTGGTGTAGGTTATGCCATTTACGGTTCCACGATCGCCAACAGATGCATCAGTACAGAATACGGTTACGCCGTTCGTACCCAGAAAGAAATCGGGGTTTGGGCAGGTGCCCCAAACGGGTGTATTTGCAGGGGTAAGAGGACTGCTTGCGGAAAAACTTGTTGGTGGAGACGGTATCTGATCTACGCACCAGCCGGAGAGATCTTGGTTGAAGCTAAATGCATTTTGGAACATATTGTTCATATTGGTGACATTTCCAACATTCCAGACACCAATATCTTGGTTGAAAGAATCGGCAGTACGGAACATTCCATTCATGTTCGTTACACTACTTACATCCCAATTCCCTATATCCCGGTTGAAGTCTAAAGCAAGTGCGAACATCCAGCTCATATTTGTAACACTACTTACATCCCACGTACTTATATCTGCATTAAATTCATCGGCAAAGTTAAATAGATTTGACATATCTGAGATCCCACTCGTACAAGTGTTTGTAAATTCAGGATTGTTATCCCCACCGCTGAATAAATCATTGATTCCGTCCCGGTCGCGTTTTGTGTAGGTTATACCATTTACGGTTCCACGATCGCCAACAGATGCATCAGTACAGAATACGGTTACGCCATTTGTACCCAGAAAGAAGTCGGGGTTTGGGCAGGTACCCCAAACGGGTGTATTTGCCGGGGTAAGAGGGCTATTTGTGGAAAAATGTATTGGTAGTGTCGGTATCTGATCTACGCACCAGCCGGAAAGGTCTTGATTAAATGCTATGGCTTCGTAGAACATGTAATCCATGTCTGTGACACTACTAATATTCCAATTTCCTATATCCTGATTAAAGTTTTCTGTAAGAGCAAACATAGCATTCATGTCTGTTACTTTACTCACATCCCATGATCCAATATCCTTATTGAATTCTTGCGCATTTATAAACATTAAACCCATATCTATAACATTGCTAACATTCCAATTACTTAAATCTTGATTGAAAACAATAGCATCACCAAACATAGAATTCATATTATTTACATTGCTAACATCCCAGCTACCTATATCTTGATTGAAAGAATGCGCATCGGAAAACATTCCAACCATATTTGTAACATTGCTGACATTCCAGTTACTAATATTTTGATTGAAACTAGAAGAGAAATTAAATACTAACTGCATATTTGTAACATCGCTCACATCCCAACTGCCAATATCTATGTTAAAGTTGACAAACTCCGAGAACATACCAAACAAACTCGTTATACCACTTGTACATGTAGTGGCTATTAATGGATTATTTTCTTCTTCAAACAATAGGGCTATGATACCGGTGCGGTCACGTTTAGTATAGGTGATGCCGTTCACCACCCCCGTCTCACCCACAACCGCATTAGGACACATCACGGTCACCCCGTTTTCATGCAGGTAAAAGTTAGGGTTTGCCAATGCTTGCTCTACGATTCCCAAGAGAAATAGTGCCGCAAAAAGAATCAGAAAATACTTTTTGATGAATATAGATTGTGCTCCGTGTTTCATAGCAATAATGGATTTTGAAATTAGTCTTGTTTGATGGGTACGGTAAAAGTCAGCTGTTAATCAGTTATTTGATGTTTACCCAATCCAAATTAATGATGGTTTTAATTCCATTTGTCTCAAAGGTGTCTGATTTTGTCTCAAAAATTGCTAAATTAATGTCAATGAGACTTTTTGCCACCCTTATTGTTGCCCTCGTTTTTCAGTCCGGCTTATATGCTGCACCTGATGATTTGCGTCAATATCAAATCACAAACTATTCGGTTACAGAAGGGCTGCCCATGAATTACATCAACCGGATGGTGCAGGATGATAACGGGTATATCTACTTTACTTCGCTCGACGGTATCGGGCGTTTTGATGGATATGAGTTTGATGTGTTTAATTCAGAAAATTCACCCGGACTTACATCAAATCGGTTTTTGAGTATCCATAAATCCCAACAGAATGAACTTTGGCTTATAACGGATATTGGAACCGTGAGCAGAAAAAAAGAGTACCATTTTTCTTCTTATGATGCAGCCGGTGGACATTTCGATGGTAACGCCATTCATCTGAGTGAATCGGATAATGGACAAATCTGGATTTCCACCACAACCGGACTATTTTATTTTGATGAAGAAGCCGATCGCTTTATCCAGCATAATCACCCCAAAACTCATTCCGAAACTTTTTTAACAGAACCATTTGATGATTCAGCTATGATGGTTCTCAATAGAAACGGCTTACTGATGGTTAGCGCTGATAATGCTGAAGTATTTATTCATTATGATGATTTTCCCATCCCAATTTCGCTGGTAACTTCATTAAACCGAATTCATGACGATATCTGGGTTACCGGTGGAAACGGCCTGTTCAGATATAACCTTTCAAGTGAGTCCATTGAGTTCAGATTTACCCCGGACATACCGGATTTCAGAGCGTTGAGTGTGAATGTTTACCGGAATAATCAGATGCTTTTTAATACATCTCATGCTTTTTATCTGTATGACAATATCGCTAATCAAATAACTTCCACAGAGTATTCTTTTTTTACACCGCTGTTCAGGGGGTATCTGGTTTTTGAGGATTTTGATGGAAATTCGATCCGCATTACGCCAAAAGAAGTTTTTATTAGCGGTCAGCGTGTACTCGAAACCAACGATATTCAGTTTGCAATGCTTGACCGTGAAGGCGGTCTTTGGGTAGCAACATTTTCGCGGGGCGTGTATCACATTCGGAAATCAGGTATTCGTAATTTGGATGAATCTCTGGCTGATGGCATTGAAAATCTGTATCCCGTCATTGAAACCTCCGATGGTAGTATTTGGACAGGCGGACTCAGAAGTGGAATTTTCCGTATCAGAGGCAGCGAAGTTACAAATTGGAATAGCACCAACAGCGGCCTCGAAAAAGACTTTGGGCGTTTTTTGTACAAAGACCAAAATACCCTCTATGCCGGAATTTGGGGTGATGGTCTTTGGAAATTTTCTGATGAAGACTGGATTCAGGATCATCGTTTTTCAGCATTATTTGATGTTGATGATATCACCGTAGAAGCCATGCACCGAACCCAATCGGGTGACCTGTTGATTGGTACCACGCAACAGCTTGTCGTAATTCGAAACGACTCTTATTCCCTGATGACGAATGAAAAAAATCCTGAAAAATTCCACGGAGTGCGCGTGATCAGAGAGGATGAAAACGGAGCGCTATACTTTGGCACTAACGGAAATGGATTGTCGATAATCCGTAATGGGCAGCCTCATAATTTCAATACAACAAACAGCGAACTTACCAGTAATTTAGTTAGGGATATATTCATCCAATCAGCAGACACGATATGGGTGGCCACCGAAAACAGGGGTTTGGTACGGATGGTTTTCAGCACAGATCATCACAAACCGGAATTTTTCCGTGTTACGACCGGTAACGGACTCAGCCACAATTCCCTGCATCGTATCATCACTGACCGGTATAATTTTCTTTGGATTTCAACCAATGGTGGGATCATGCGCATTTCGCTTGCTGAGCTTAACCGGTTTGCGGATGGCAAAATGAATCGGCTATCTGTTTTAAGCCTGACGGAAAAAGATGGCATGATCAATCGCGAGGCCAACGGCGGCGTACAAACTGCCGGCGTACTCAGCTCAAACGGATTGATGTATTTCCCCAACCAAAAAGGGCTGACGGTAATCAATCCCGATGATTTTTTGGGCAACACGTTTGGATTTCGTCCTGAGCCCGAAATAAAATATGTGGCTCATTCAGGAAATATCATTCAGCATCCGGCCGGTGATCAGATCAGCATGGAAAAGGGAATCCGGAATCTGAGAATTAAGATGTCTGCCCCGAATTTTCACGCCCCCGACGTAGTGCAGTTCAGGTACAAACTGGACGGAATTGTGGATTACTGGGAGGATGTCTCGGCAACAAGAGAAGCTGTGTTAACAAACCTGTCGCCGGGTAAACATATCCTCAGAATGGAAGTAATGCAGTCGGGACTTGCCGAAAGCCAGACCGAGAAAACGTTTTTGCTTATCATCCCGCCATACTTCCATGAAACGGCTGCTTTTTACGCGTTGATGCTTCTCATGCTCGCAGGATTTATCGCGGGAATTGTTCGTTACCGTACTCATTCCGTGGAAAAAAGAAAAGCGGAGCTTCAGCGGCAGGTCGATCATCAGACGCTGGAACTAAAGGAAGCGGCGGAGCAAAAATCACGGTTTTTTTCCGGGATTACGCACGAACTGAAAACCCCGCTTTCTCTCATTATAAATCCCGTTGATGAATTACTGGAGATTGATGAAAATCAGGTATCAGATAAAGTCAAAAACAGATTACAGTTAATAAAGAGAAGTGGTATTCGGCTCAATCAGTTAACCGATCAGATTCTGGATATCACCAAACTGAACGCCGATGCCATCAAAATGCATCATGTTCCTGTGGATATTCAGCAACTGACGCGCCGCATTGCCGGTCAGTTTGAATCTCATCTATCACAGCAAAATGTTTCACTGATCTATGATTTTGAAAGTGATATGGAGCGCATCTATCTGGATTCCGAAGCGTATGAGCGCATCATCATAAACCTGATGACCAATGCAATTCGATTTTCGCCAGATGGAGGTTCGATCAGCATAAAAATCAGCAGTAACGAAAGAACGGTATCGGTTGAAGTTTCGGATGAAGGTCCCGGCATCCCCAAAACCGAGCAGTCGCGCATTTTTGAGTATCTCTATCAGGTTGATGGAGCCAAAGCATCAGAAGGAACCGGCATTGGGTTGTATTTGGTAAAAGGATTGATTGAGCACATGAATGGGCGGGTTGAAGTCTTTTCAGAGCCAGGAAAAGGTGCATCCTTCAGAATCACCCTAAAAAAAGGGTATGATCATATCAGGATAACCGACATCATTTCACATGAACCAATCGAAGTTAAACCAGCGAATCCCGATTCAAAAATAGCTGTGGCTTCGTCTTCAGGATTTTACTCGTCAAGAGAAACCATTTTGATAGTGGAAGACAATGCCGATTACAGGAAATATCTGGTCGATATCCTATCTGAAAATTACAATGTAAAATCTGCTACGGAGGGCAAGGAAGCCCTGTCCGTACTCGAAACCAATCAGGTAAATCTGGTATTATCTGACATGATGATGCCGGGAATGGACGGACTGGAATTTGTGAGTCAGTTACGGCTTCAGGATGCGTATCGTCATCTTCCCGTCATTTTCCTTTCGGCAAAACGAACCGCGGAAGATATCAAGTCCGGGCTTGGGTCAGGGGCGGATGTATATCTGACAAAACCCATCGAAAACAAAATGCTGCTCACGCAAATCGCGGCGGTTTTGCGACGAGAAAAACTACTGAATCAAAAAGAGCTTGAGGAGAATGTACCCGTCTATCCTTTCAAAAATAAAGTGCATGAACTGATAGTACGCCACATGGCAAATCCGGGATTAAGCGGAAGCATGCTGGCAGATGCGCTCTATATCAGCCGGGCAACCCTGTACCGCGACTGGAAGGAAGTAAGCGATGTAACCCTGAATGATTACATTAAGCAAGTCCGCCTGAATGAAGCAAAACTACTCATCACCGAAAACCGATACAGCGTAAAAGAGGCAGCCCGCGCCGTCGGATTCCTGAAAGCGAACTACTTCGCCACCGTGTTCAAAAAACACTTCGGGATTGCACCCTCCAAAATTACCCAATCAGACCGGTAGTTTACGACAGATGAGATTTCAGATCGGCGGTTTGCGATTTGTGATCTGTGATCTGTGATTTTTTGCACGCTGGAGCCACCCTGCTATATAAAAATCCCGAAGAGTTGTCAGGATTACAATCCCCATAGCGGACTTTCACAATCAGGTTTATTGCCATGCACAGCACGCTAAAAAAAGCCACGATCCGCTTTCGCAAACCATGGCTTTTTATCCCACCAAAACAGAATTTGTGTATCTATTACCTCAGGTTATTTGACTAACAGCATTTTTCTGTTAAGAACCTGAGCGCCGGCCTGCAGCCTGTAGATATACACGCCGCTGGCAAACCTCGATGCATCAAAAGTTACTGTGTGTCTTCCTGCGTTTTGCTCGCCATTTACGAGCGTAGCCACGCGCTGGCCCATCACGTTAAAGACATCCAAACGCACACTGGACGCTTGAGGCAGGTCGTACCGGATTTGAGTGGTTGGGTTGAAGGGATTCGGGTAGTTTTGGCTGAGGGCAAATGCTGCCGGCAACGTTGGGTCTGCATCAATTTGTGTTGACAGCCCATAGCTGATGATCAGTTCAAAACGAGACTCCGACATCAACAAAAGCTGTTCCTGGTTATTCAGGATTTGCTTCAGGTCTCCGCCAAAAGAAACACGTGAGCTTTTTTGAGCGGATTCATACTCAAAGATATAATCGTTGTCCTGACTTAGCTCATGTACGCTTCCCGTATAATGATCCATCAATAAAACCTCAACTGCATCGATTAATTGAGTAGCCATACCAATATTTATGGTAAATGCTCCGCTTTCAGCTGATGAAAAATCAAGTGGGATGCGGATCTCATCTCCATTCCCCGCTTCCATACTTCGAAATACGTCAGGTTGTGCATTGTTTGGATTATTGAATCCGAACAGTGCTTGTTGCGGAGAAAAAGCCACCGGCATTCCTGTGGAGGATTCCATACCGGTATTAAATTTGAGCATAGCTGAAGCTTCTGCCTCATCACCGGTAACAGACAGGGTGATAAACTCAGGCTGGACTGGCGTATTAAACAATGATCCGCCTGTAGTCTGGTATGTTTCTCTGAAGGTTATGGAGCCCGTTGGCTCATTTCCGCTGGTTCTCACCCAGAATCCCTGGAACGGAGCGATGATGCCATCATGGGAAATCGTGCCGGGCAGATTGGGTAAATCAACCCCATAATTTACCCTGTAGCCCGAGGGCGCTCCGTTCACACCGGGATCAAAGACAAATATCAACGGTAGCATATCTTCCAATGCACTGTCATCTACGATTTCAACCCAACTAACAGGGTAAGGATATGGGTTTGAGGCAATGTGCCATCCCTGTAAAACATCATCAGGAAGAATGGTTTCGCTAAACGTTACCTGGATATCGCCGCTATGTGGTTCACCTGTAACCGGTATAACTTTGGGCCATTCAACCGATGTGCCATCGTTGTTGTCATCCTCATAAATCCACGCGAGAAAACCTCTGCCTGCGTTGTTAAAACCGGCATCCTGATTGCTTCCAACAATATTCGAACTATTGGATGGCGGGTTGAATGTCCTTGTTGCTTCATCGTACCAGAAGACGTTGGAACTGCCACCTTCAAAAGCTGCACCGGGAAAGCCCTGGGTCCAGATTCCGTTTAAAACATCGGAGTAAGTGGCTTCTGCGATGGGCGCTCCAAGCATGCGCCAGCCTTCGTTTGGCGTATCAGTCGTGTAACGGAGGATGACCACGCCGGAACCACCGGAACCGCCCGGGGCATTGCCACTGAATCCTGTGAAGCCACCGCCACCACCGCCACCGCCGGTATTTGGCATACCGGCCTGACCAGACTGTGCGGAATTGTCTCCCCCTTTTCCGCCACCGCCAATACCACCCAGTCCACCGGGGAAGCTGCTGTCGCCATCACCGCCGGAGCCACCACCGCCGGCAAAAAATCCGTTATGGCCTACTTCGGTTCCTACGAACGAGGAGAAGTCGCCGCCGGCACCACCGTTACCCGGACGAAAACTGGGTGATTGTCCATCCTGTCCCGGTTCAGCGAATCCGCCACCACCGCCGCCACCAAGTCCATCATTTGAACCACCACCGGAATTTCCTTGTCCGGCTACGGCGTTACCACCGCTACCGGTTTGGTTGCCACGACGACCACCACCGGAGCCGCCATCCATTTCGTGGAGGTTTCCCCATCCACCGTTCCCGGCACCACCACCAATGGCAGTAAACCCAAAAGCTGTACTGTTTTGGCCCCGGCTGGCATTTGCAGATCCGCTTGAGGGCGCACCCGCCCCACCGGCTCCAACCACTATGGTGTAAGATTCCGAGGGATCAACGGCAAACGGAGTGCCACTTAAAAAGCTGGTGACCACACCACCGGCACCGCCGCCGCCGCCATGACGCGAAGCACCGCCGCCACCGCCTGCAACAATCAAATAATCAACTTGTGTCACACCGGCGGGTGGTGTCCAGTGATGGGTTCCCACGTCGGTAAATACCTCATAGGTATAGTCTGATT
Organism: Balneolales bacterium; assembly: GCA_007125355.1. Taxonomy (GTDB): domain Bacteria; phylum Bacteroidota; class Rhodothermia; order Balneolales; family Cyclonatronaceae; genus SLDG01. The sequence continues at coordinate 8,994 of SLDG01000327.1, forward strand.
CACCAATAGTGAGATGAAACGTGAACTCAGGATCTGTCGGTGGCTCAGGAATGAACGGGTCGAGTGTTGGATCGAACCAATGTGCAAAAGAGCTTGACGGCTGGCCACCCGCCTCGCTAAACTCACCTCCAACAAACACATTTTGACCCGTTACAGCAATGGTGTTTACAGCTCCATTGAGGCCATCGCCAAGTGTACGCCATGTATTTTCAATAAAATCATAACTCGCAATTCTGTTTGCTGTCATGCCTGCCACTGTGGTAATAGTTCCTCCCACATAAAGCTCGTCGCCAGATACCAGAAGGCTTATAACCACTCCGGATATGCCGCTCATAAGTGCGTGTCCGGTTTCACTTGCAATATTGAAGCGTATAATGTCTGGCAGGATACCTCCAACAAATAAATCGTCTGCTGTTGCAGCAAGGGTAATCGGAGTTCCTGAAAGTGAACTACTACCAAAAGCATACCAGGTTTGTGTATCCATATCGAAGCGTGCTATGTTACTGGGCGCAGCTATTCCACCAGCCTGCGTAAAAAAACCTGTTACAAAAAGGTTCTGGCCAGAAGCTGCCAAATCAAACACCATTTCATTAACCCCGCTTCCAAGCGAATGCCAGGTTCCCAGTTCAATGTCATACCGCGCAATATTATTTACACTGCCACCGCCGGCACTCGTAAACTCACCGCCAACGTAGAGGTCCGATCCAACAATCTCCAGGGCGTAGGGTGCATCATTTAGTCCGGAACCAAGTGCGTGCCATGTGTCGGTCGCGAATTCATACTTTGCAATATAGTTGGCATTGACGCCATCTATTTCATCAAAATATCCCCCGGCAAAAAGATACTCTTCATTAACCGCTAACACGTATAATTCAGACCACCCATCGATATGAGATGTGCCTTCACCGAGGGGCAACCATATATCATTTTCCAATGAATAATGAGCGATATTATTAGCCGGCACGCCGCCCGCTTTTGTAAAATCACCGGCAACAAATACATCATTCCCTGATGCTACGATGTCGTAAATGATGCCAACCATCTCTTTGTTAAACGACTCCCAAATGTTTGCGTCGGGATTATAGGCAACAATATTATTATGTTCATTGTCGGGAAGGGATGTGAAGTTTCCGCCCATTACCAGCAAGTTGAGCTCAGGCAGTTCAGTGATTGCAAAAACCGGATCACTCAAGCCGGACACTACATTATCCCATGCATCTGTAATACTGTCATATCTGAATATTCTTTCCGCAGTAAATCTGCCCATATTTGTAAAAGAACCCGTGATATAAAGATCAGTATTGTGTGCATAGAGCATCGATATTAATCCATTCAATTCCGGAAATAATAAATTGGGGTGCCAAGTATCATTCATAAAATTATACCGTGCAACACCGTTGATTGCCAAATCGGGATCAAAACCAGGCACATAGATGACATCTCCAATTCTTGCCATCGTATAAACCGTCTCATCAAACCCATCCCCTAAAGGCCAAAGTTCTTCAAAATCGGCATCGATCCAAGCTATGTTGCTCACAGATCTCATGCCGGAATTTTGAAATTCACC
>SLDG01000071.1 GCA_007125355.1 Balneolales bacterium
CCAAACAGGCTGAAATCAAGGAACCAGGGTTGCCCCCAGAGCCAGAGCATCACAAATCCTCCCGCCCACGCCAGCGCGATTCCGGAGAAGATGATGAAGCTCATCGCTACCGAGCGGAACTGGAAATAGATCAGCAGTAAGATGACAAGCAGCGTAACCGGCAGAATAAGCATCAACCGCTCGGCCGCCCGCTGCTGATTTTTGAACTCACCCTCGAACGTATAGCTGATTCCGGACGGCACGTTCAGGTTTCCGGTTTCAATTTGTTCGTCCAGATGGCGGCGCACGTTTTCGACGGTCTCCACCGCGCTGATGCCCGACACGTTATCGAACGTGACGTAGTTGATCAGAAACGTGTTTTCACTCCGGATACTCATCGGGCCGGTTTCGAAGCGGATGTCGGCCAGCTGCCCAAGCGGAATCTGATAGCCGGCCGGAGTCGGCACGAGCACCTGACGCATAGCCTCGGGAGTGTTCCGGTATTCCCGCGCATAGCGTACCCGAATCGGATAGCGCTCGCGTCCCTCCACGGTTGTGGTGAGCGGCATACCTCCGAGTGCAATGGAAATCACTTCCTGCACATCACCAATCGAGAGGCCGTGACGACTGATTTCTCTCCTATCGATATCAATTTCGATGTAGGGCTTGCCCACGGTACGGTCGGCAAAAACCGACGGCCCGCGCACGCCTTCAACCTGACGAATGTGATCTTCCAGCTCCAGCGAAAACCGGTCGATGGTTTCCAGATCCGGCCCGCTGACCTTCACTCCGATATTGGCGCGCATGCCCGTTTGAAGCATCACAATGCGGGTTTCAATCGGCTGCAGTTTTGGCGCCGATGTTGTGCCCGGAATTTTGGAGGCCGCCACGATTTCATTCCAGATGTCATCGGGAGAGCGGATTTCATCCCGCCACTGCCGGTAAAAGCGTCCGCGGCGGTCGGGTATAAGCTCGCCGGTATCATCCCTCACAAATTCGCCGTCGCGATCCACTTTGAAGCGCACCCGTCGTCCGCGTTCGTCGGTTTTGTACTCGCTTTTGTAGTTCACCACATTTTCGAACATGGAAACGGGAGCAGGATCAAGCGGGGATTCTGCCCGGCCGACTTTTCCGACCACGGTTTCCACTTCCGGAATGGAGGCGATGCGCATGTCCATTTTGCGGACCACATCAATCACTTCTTCCATTCCGGCATGCGGCATGGTGGTGGGCATCACCAGAAAAGAGCCTTCATCCAGTTTCGGCATAAATTCGCGGTCGAGGCCGGGGAAGGTATTATCCAGGCCGGTCCAGAATCCGGATTCCTTTATGTCCCAGCCAACGGCCTGAAACGGCACGGATGCATAATGGAACGTGCGGTCGAAACCGCGCCAGCTCATCAGTCCGATAATCAGAATAATGGCCGGAAGGATGAAAAAGACGGCCCGTTTCTGAAGGAACCATGCAAGGATATCCTGATAAAACCAGATAAAGAGCCGGAACAGGCCGAGCAGCACGGCGACAATCAGCACCACATAGAGGAAATTGGCGAGCTGCGAATGCCCCGAGCCCATCGGCAGCCAGTTAACGGCCAGCATCCAGCCGATCACCACAAAAACAATCGCAATGCTGATGATATCCCGCCATTGCTCCGGTGTTTTGGTCCGGGCCGGCGCGTATCTCCAGTAGAAATTATTGGCCGCGAGCGCAAGCAGCACCACGCCCGCCCAGGTCATGATAAAAAGCAGCACAAATCCGGCGACTGCCAACAGACCGTTCCAGAACAGGCGCGCGGAATCGGTACCGGCTTTCCGTGAGAACATCCAGTGCGCGAACGGCGGTATCATGGTGATGATGATAATCAGCGTGGCCAGCAGCACGAAGGTTTTGGTGAAGGCCAGCGGACCGAACAGTTTGCCTTCGGCGTCCTGAAGCATAAAGACGGGAAGAAAGCTCACGATGGTCGTAAGCAGCGCGGTCACCACAGCCGGGGCCACCTCAACCGTGGATTCGTAAATGATTTCCAGACGGTTTTTGCCCGGATTGGCCTCCTCCAGATTGCGGAGCATATTTTCGGTAAGGATGATGCCCATGTCGACCACCACCCCGATCGAAATGGCAATACCCGCCAGCGCCACCACATTGGCATCCACCCCGAAGTGGCGCATCATGATAAAGCTCATCAGCACAGCTAACGGCAGCAGGGCCGAAACCAGAAATGAGGAGCGCAGATGCAGCAGCATCACGATTACAACCAGAATGGTGATCAGAATCTGGAGGGTCAGGGCTTCTTCAAGCGTGCCGAGGGTTTCGTAGATAAGGCCGGTGCGGTCGTAAAACGGCACGATTTTCACTTGAGAAACGGTTCCGTCGGCAAGTTCCTTTGTCGGCAGGCCGGTCGAAATTTCATCGATTTTATCCTTCACATTCTGGATAACCTGAAGCGGGTTTTCGCCATAGCGGGCAACGACCACGCCGCCCACAGCTTCCGCACCGCCTTTATCCAGCATACCGCGACGCTGAGCCGGACCAAGCTGAACCCGGGCCACATCGCGAATCAGCACCGGCACGTCGTCGCGGACCGTAATGGTGCTTTCTTCCAGGTCTTCCACAGAGCGGATGTAGCCCAGTCCGCGCACGATGTATTCAGCGCGGTTCATCTCAAGGGTGCGCGCGCCCACATCGAGGTTGCTGTTGCGCACCGCGTTGGCCACGTCGGTTACACTGATGCCATATTCCCACAGCGCGGCGGG
>SLDG01000029.1 GCA_007125355.1 Balneolales bacterium
CTGTATATTTAAAAACCGGCGCGCCAAACCATCCCGCTTCTCTAATTTCAACATTCCTGAGTGTAGAACCGGTAGCGGCTATCCAGTTTTTAGACCAATTCAAACGATTCTGAAGCCCAGCCTGACGCTGCTCATCCCCAAAAAAAGTTCTTTGATTGCGGAAATAAATGATTTCATATTCCGGATGCGGGTCAGGCGCGGTTACATTCAGATTTCCGGAAGCGACAGTAGAATTCCCATAGAAATCACGTGCTATGATTTCTACTGAATAAACACCCGGCTCCAGTTTTACCGTCCCGCTTCTTCCGGTATCCGCATAAAAAGGCAGATTGTTTCCATCTTTAATGAACATTCGCTGAAATCCGCCTCTGCGCTGCAATAATAGTGGATAAACCCGGTCTATGAGCATTTTACGGCCATCAGCCATAGGAAAACTATCTGCCCGGCTTTTGAAATAGCGTTCACCTTCAATTAAAAGCTCAACTTCATACACCGCGTATACATTTCTGCCATTGTTTGAGCGGTCACTGGCGTTTACAGAAAGTCCGATTTCGCCGGTTACGTTTATGGTACCAAAGTTATACCGGCGGCCGGTTTGCTCGGTTCTTCTGGTGTAGATTTGTTTTCTGCCATTCACGAGCGCATCTTTGCTAAGTGGCTCAACTCCAATCGCTGAAATTACGGGTGGCACAGTATCTTCGATATGAACTCCGGCTAATTTTGGATTGACCGCGGCATTGGTATGCGAACGAATTTCGAAGTGTAAGTGTGGCGGCCCAATTCCCGTAGAACCCGTTCGGCCGATGATGTCTCCGGCATTGAAATACAAGCTTTTATCAATGATGACTTCATCAAATGAGTGGCGATAATCCTGAAATCTCACAGAATCTACTGCTGCGCGAATCGGAGGGGCAAAGTCCTGCAAGTGCGCGTATACGGTGTATGTGCTGTCATCATGAATCATGTAAATTGCATTTCCATATCCAAAAGGACTCACCCCCACGCGATAGATATAGCCATCACGGCTTGCATATACGTCGAATCCTTCTCTGCCCCAAGTGCCGATATCTACGGCCGCATGAAAATGAGCCGCGCGGGTTTCTGCAAATGTTGCCGACATGTAATCACTGGCATCGGTTGGCCACAAATAGGTCACTTCTCCGCTTAAAAAATGCGGCACCGGCGGTGTTTCCGGCCTGTATATGATTCCTGAGAGAATCCCGAATAAAACCAAGTAACCTATACGCATGCGCTGTTTTTCTGTAGAATAAAATGGGCTGGTGATGAAAAAAGGGATTAAAATACCCTGATTTACAGTTTAAATTGCCCTTACCGAAACTTCCAGGGCAGAGAGGTTATCTCCAAGTGATGCTTTTATGATGTCTCCGTCTGAGATTTTCCCGACACCTTTCGGCGTACCGGTAAAAATCAGGTCTCCCTTATTCAGGGCACAATACTCAGATATAAATGCAATCAAAGCAGGAACGCTGAAGAGCATGTCCGCAGTATTTCCTTTCTGCTTAATTTCACCATTTACCGAAAGCTGCAGATTAAGTTTATGGGGATTTTCTACCGCTTCTTTTTTTACGAAATTCCCGATTGGCGCGAATGTATCCATGCCTTTGGCGAGGGTCCACGGCTGAGACTTTTCTTTAAGCTTGCTTTGAACATCGCGGGCTGTAACGTCAATTCCGATTCCGTAACCCAAAACGTAATCCATTGCTTTGTCAGCCGGAATACATTTACCGTATTTCGAAATGGCCACCACCATTTCCACCTCATGGTGAACGTCTTTCGTAAGGTTTTCGGGGATGAGAATCTCGGCACCATCATAGGTAACACTATTGATAGGCTTGTTAAAAACCACTGGAACTTCAGGAACTGCGTTATTTAGTTCCTTAGCATGGTCGGCGTAGTTTCTGCCAATGCAAAAAATTGTATTTATGGAGGCTGTGTGTATCAGGCCGGGGATTTTAATATTTCTCATAGCCCATAAAATAACAAAGCCCTGATATAAAAAACACCAGAGCTTTGCAAAAAAAGATTGTCAGAAACCTGACTTAATTGCTAACTACAGAAACGTATTTTCTATCGTTCTTTTTAGTTACGAAAGACACAACACCATCTGATTTAGCGAATAGGGTGTGGTCGTTACCAATACCAACGTTTTCTCCCGGATGGAATTTTGTACCACGTTGGCGAACAATGATATTTCCGGCAAGTACAAACTGACCACCGAATTTCTTAACGCCGAGTCGTTTACTTTCCGAATCGCGTCCGTTTTTACTTGAACCTTGACCTTTCTTATGTGCCATAATAATTACCTGATTTTAAGCGCTGATTTTATCGATTTTAAGTTGTGTCAGGTGCTGACGGTGACCGTTGCTTTTTTGATAGCCTTTGCGGCGTTTTTTCTTAAAAACAATCACTTTATCGCCCTTAAGGTGTTCAACAACAGTAGCTTCTACTTTTGCTGTATCTACAACCGGTGTACCTACTTTTACAGTTTTGCCATCTGCAACAAGTAAAACCTGATCGCATGTAAATGTACCCTCTACATCTTCCGCGAGGCGATCCACAAAAATGGTATCATTTTCTCTTACCTTGTACTGGTGGCCGCCAATTTTAACAACTGCGAACATAACGATATCTAAAAATATTTGTATTGAAAGTTAGCTTCCAAATATAGGGTAATTTTATTTTTAATTCAATAGTAGTTTTTTTGTTTTTTTCTTTCAAGAAGTCTTTGAGATTGGGGGGGCACGCAGATTCCGGGGATTTACGCAGATTTTAAGAGATGCCAATTTTGCGCATTGAGCACCTTTCTAATCAACAAATAAGCAGATAAACAAATAACCCAATTATCAAAATATGTACTTGACAAACTTCGAACAGTATAGTATCGTGCAAAGACTTAGGATTCGACTATTTTATAGATTTTTTTTTGGATTACATTAATGAACAACACTATTACGAATGCAGCCTTTACCGGATTGGTAGATTTAGCGGCTGCGCAACTTGGGGGCAAGGTACTGCTTGCAAGTGATGACTTTTTCGCCGAAAAAGAGAACTTACTTAAACCCGAACGGCCGGTTTTTATCGAGGGGAAATATACTGAGCGCGGGAAATGGATGGACGGATGGGAATCAAGGCGAAAACGCATTCCCGGCCACGATTGGTGTATTGTTAAACTGGGACTCCCCGGCGTCATTCAGGGGGTTGATATTGATACCAGTCATTTTCTGGGGAATCATCCCGCTTACGCTTCTGTAGATGCTTGCATGGTAAAAAAAGATGATTATGGAAAAGATTTACCCATAGACGAAAAAACAGTCTGGAAAGAGATTTTGCCTAAATGTCCGCTTGCACCGGGATCCCAAAATCTACTTGGCGTGGCAAGCGACAAGAGCTGGACACATCTCAGGCTCAATATTTATCCCGACGGGGGTGTTGCGAGATTTCGGGTGTATGGTACTGTAAGCCCGCGTGTGCCCGTAAATGCCACAGGAGAGGTAGATTTGGTTGCCCTTGAGAACGGTGGCCGTGCGGTGGCATGCAGTGATATGTTTTTCAGCCCTATGATTAACCTAATCATGCCCGGCAGAGCTGCCAATATGGGCGAAGGTTGGGAAAGCCGCCGTCGCAGAGGACCAGGAAACGACTGGGTGATTCTAAGAATGGCTCGGCCAGGCTACATCAAGCGTATTGAAGTTGATACCAATCACTTTAAGGGAAACTACCCTGACCGGTGCACTATTGATGCATGTTTTGAACCCGACCGCTATATTGATGCCCTGAACTGGCCTGATATCAACTGGGTACGAATTCTGGATGAGCAAAAACTCCAGGCGCATCACCAGCATTTGTTTATAAGTGAAATTAACTCAGACGGGCCGTTTACGCACGTTCGTCTTAATATTTATCCCGATGGCGGTGTGAGCCGACTGAGGATTTACGGAAGATTCGGAAAAATGACTATAGATGAAATTAACAAGTTGCGCAGAGGCGAAGCCGTAAACGCTATGTCGCTATGCTGCGGCTCCTCAGTCTGGGCAGAAACAATGGCAGACAAAAGGCCATTTACTTCCCAAAATCAGATTTTAATACACGCTGATGAAGCTTTCGGCAAGCTGACTAAAAAAGACTGGCTCGAAGCATTCTCGCATCACCCTAAAATTGGCGACATAGAGAGTTTAAGAGAAAAGTTTGCCTCTACACGTTCCTGGACACAGGGAGAACAACAGGGAGCAAGAGAAGCCTCTGATGAAATCCTCAAAGAGCTTGCTGAAGGCAATGAAAAATACTTAAAAAAGTTCGGATACATATTTATTGTCTGCGCCACCGGAAAAAGCGCTGAAGAAATGCTCGAAATTCTAAACAGCAGGTTAGGTAATTCTCCCTCAGATGAACTGACCATCGCCGCGAAAGAGCAAATGAAAATCACTGAAATCCGACTCGAAAAACTACTGGCATGAAAACCATACTCGACTCTGAAATTGTAAACCGGGCGCTTTCCCGAATTGGGGATGTAAATGATGCGCACTTTAAAGCGTATCCCGGCGAATCACCGGCGCGTCAGGCGGTTCATACTGTGTACGGAGGCGCTCAGATTTTTAAAGCTGAAACAGCACAACGTCTTGGCGATATCGCGTTGGCGTCGTTTCAGGAGTATGCACCCGATTTTGTTACAATGGCAAAAGCAATGGGATTTCCGAACGCGGAGCAGCTGCCTGAGAATCCTGATGAAATAACAGAATTAAAGGATCGTCTTGAGGATGACGAAGAGTCGGTCAAATCTGAAAACGAAATTGCATGGCTGGCTTACACTGTGTATAAGCGCGTACTCGACAAACTCATAAATGAACCTGTTGAAGATTTTCGCATTGATTTTGAAGATGGATACGGCAATCGCCCTGACGAAGAAGAGGACAACGACGCCGTAAGAAACGCCAAAGAAGTCGCGAGGGGAATGCGGAATAAATCCCTTCCTCCATTTATTGGTATCAGAATAAAGCCGTTCACACCGGAATTAAAATCCCGTTCCGTTAGAACGCTTCAGCTTTTTCTTCAAACACTTATTAGCGAAACCGGCGGCAAGTTGCCCGATAATTTTGTGGTTACGATTCCTAAAATCGTATCAGCTGAAGAAGTGAGCATCCTTGCTGATTTACTGGAAGCCATAGAAGGTGCCACCCCGCTTGAATCCGGCTCACTTAAAATAGAGTTGATGATAGAAACACCGCAATCGCTGATAGCCAAAAATGGCGGGATACTACTCCCAAAACTTATTCCGGCAGCTAAAGGCCGGTGTGTGGGCGCGCATTTCGGCGTGTATGATTATACCGCGTCTGTAAATATCACCGCCGCATACCAAAGTATGGATCATGATGCCTGCGATTTTGCCAGACATTTAATGAAAGTCTCTTTTGCCCAAACCGGCATTACTATTTCAGACGGCGCCACGAACATTATGCCAGTTGGCCCGCACCGCGCAGCTAAAGGAGAGCGGTTAACAGATGAACAAGTGCAGGAGAACTTCGAAGTTGTCCACCGGGCATGGAACATCATGTTTGGCCATGTAAATCATTCTCTGAAGCAGGGATATTATCAGGGATGGGATTTGCACCCTGCCCAATTTCCGGTAAGATATGCTGCCGTCTATTTATTTTTCCTGAAAAGCCTCGGAGAAGCATCCCTCCGATTAAAAACATTTGTTGAGCGCGCCGCTCAGGCCACTCTGGTGGGGGATGTATTTGATGATGCCGCCACCGGACAGGGTCTGCTTAACTATTTCCTCAGGGGACTCAATTGTGGTGCTATCACACCCAAAGAAGCCGAATCAACCGGATTAAGTATTGAAGAAATTGGTAGCCGGTCTTTCGTTAAGATTCTTGAGAATAAACGCGCAACATCCTAAAAAATTATTATTCAGCTTTCATCAAAAATCATTAATTATCCACTAAACTAAAAATCTATTTAGAATGAAATCACCTGTCACCACACATGTACTTGATACAGCAAATGGCCACCCCGCAAAAGGTATTACAGTTGTTCTTGATTATCGTGATGCCGAAGGCGGATGGGTAGAAATCGCACGTGACCAGACTAACGACGACGGGCGCATAACCGACTGGATTCCTTCCGGTAAGAAAATGAAAAAAGGCGTCTACAGAGTTACCTTCGAGGCCGGATTTTATTTTGATGCATCAGGAGTAAAGCCGGCATTTTATCCTATAATTCCTGTTGTTTTCTTTCTTGAGCATCCCGATGAGCACTATCACATCCCGCTCTTGTTAAGTCCATACGGGTATTCTACATATCGCGGCAGCTGATGGCGGATTTATGTTTTGAGGTGCTGGAAAGAGAGAATAGAATACAATTAAAGGCATCGTCATCCTGCCGCGTCCCGAGTATCGGGGAGCGGAGTTGCGGCTTAGATTTTACTTAGGGCATCGATGCTAACCCGCAGCATAGTCGAAGGATCGGTTGAACAACCAAGAAAATATTACAAGCCACCGGAACTGTGTTATGGCGGCAATATGTTGTAAATTTCCCTGACCCGGATTATTCACCAAGAAATTTTGTTGTTAGCAAGGCGAAGGGGGGAATTCAGCGGAAGGGTACCTGAGTACCCTGAGCATGAATTTTCAACTTCAACGCAGCTAACGGGAAAATTTCGAAGCATTTTAAACACACCCAAATATGAGTGCGAACAGTAATTATCTAATTTCCAAAGTATACTATCGTTTATACTTTATTTTTTATACTTTCGTGAATAATTCGGGTTAATGCAGATTTATCCGGCAAATACTACCCTAAAACTTGGTTTTGAGGCTGTAAAAACAGCGGTCAGCAATCACTGTCGCTCTGAAATGGGGCTTGAGGAAGCCGAGGTAATCAACCCGTTCAGCCAGCCAAAAATAATAGCGTTCGAGCTTGAGCGCACCGGTGAAATGATGCGCCTTTTGACCAGCTCAGATGCCATCCCCTTTGATCATGCTCATGATATCCGTGAAGCCGCGAGAAGGTCAGCAATTGCACGGTCTGTGCTTGATGCGCAGAGCATGTACAACATCAAACAGTTTTGCACGACGTGCAGGCTGCTTAAAAATTTTCTTCGCTCGCGGGAAGATATCTATCCGAATCTGGGAAAACTTTCGCATGAATTTTATCCCCAAAAAGAACTCGAAGCAGAAATTGAGCGGGTTGTTTCTGAGCACGGAAGTGTAAAAGACACCGCTTCTGATACCCTGCGGCAAATTCGTAAAAGCCTGAATTCGCGTCGTAATGAATTGCGTGCATCCATAGATAAAATCATGCGCAGAGCCGCGAAAGACGGTTATTTGGCCGAAACCGAGCCAACTATAAGAAACGGAAGATTGGTTTTGTCGGTCAAGGCTGAACACAAGCGAAAATTTAACGGGTTTATTCAGGATGTGTCGGCGACGGGACAAACCGTTTATATGGAGCCGACGGAATCACTACACATCAACAACGATATTCGGGAGCTCGAACAGCAGGAGTGCCGGGAAACCGAGCGGATTTTAATGCAGCTTACAGCAACTATCGGCAGCCACAAACAGATGTTGTTAGATAATGCCGCTGCCCTTGGCCGTGCCGATGCACTGATTGCCAAAGCCCGGTTTTGCCTTGATATTGATGCGACTGTCCCCGAGATCAACGAAGAGGGGTTAATTCGTCTTAAAAATGCAAGAAATCCGGTTTTAATCCTCAAAAACAAACAACTAACATCCGATAAAAGAGAAGCCATTGTGCCTCTGAACCTGACATTAAATCCCCCTGAAAAAGGATTAATTATTACCGGCCCGAATGCCGGAGGAAAATCGGTGATGCTGAAAACCACCGGTCTCTGCCAGCTGTTAATGCAGAGCGGATTTGGGATACCGGCTAATGAAGACAGCACACTGCCGGTTTATGAGGGATTATTTCTGGATATGGGGGATGAGCAATCGATAGATGACGACCTGAGTACCTTTTCATCACGCTTACTATGGATTCGGGAAACACTTGCCAAAGCCCGCAAAGACAGTTTGGTATTGGTGGATGAAGCCGGAACCGGAACGGATCCCGAGGAGGGCGTGGCTTTGTATCAGGCATTTTTAGAGGCCATGGCAGAACGCGGATGCAGGACGCTGGCAACCACGCACCACGGCAATCTCAAAGTATTTGCCCATAACCACGATGCGTTCGTAAATGCCTCCATGGAGTTTGATCAGGCGAATATTTCACCAACGTACGTGTTCAAAAAAGGCGTGCCGGGCAGCAGTTATGCTTTTGAAATCGGACACCGGATTGGCGTACCCGACTCCTTACTGAAACGCGCGCGAGTACTTACCGGAAGTTCCAAGGCCCGATTGGAATCGCTTATCCTCGATATGGAATCTAAAACACAACAGGCAGAAACATTGCGGATGGAACTGGCGCAGGAAAAGGCCAAAACATCCAAAATGTACAAAGAATACGAGCAGCGCCTGGCGTCCATCAAAACTGAGAGGGACAAATTGAGGGAGAAGGCCCTCGCAGAGGCTCAAAAAATCATGCTCGATGCCAATGCGAAAATCGAGGAAGCCGTTCAAAGAGTTTACGACAGCAAAGGCGATAAGGAAATTATTAAGGAAATCCGCAGGGAAACGGAGGCTTACAAAGAAAACGTAAGCAAAAAACACGGACAGGCTGATGCCCGGAGAAAAAACAGGCAACGCACCTACAAAGATCCCCCAAAAACCGGAGACGCCGTAAAACTGATTGATTCAAATGCCACGGGTGAGCTTTTGGAAGTTAAAGGGAAAAACGCCGAAGTGCTCGTTAACGGCCTGAGGGTAAAAACAAAATTCAACAATCTGCTGAAAACCGACAAAAAGAAGGAGAAGAAATCGGGATACACGCTCCTTTCAACTCCCGATACGACTGATAATCTTCCAAAAGCCGGACATCGATTGGACATCAGAGGATTCAGAGGCGAAGAAGCCGTTAAAGAACTCACATGGTTTTTAGACAGAGCCGTTTCCGCACGCCTTAACTCGCTCGAAATCATTCACGGCAAAGGCGACGGTATCCTCAGAAAACTTGTACACGAAGCCCTTAAAAAAAGAAAAGAAGTCAAATCCTTCGACCTCGCCCCGTGGGAGCAGGGCGGCCCGGGATGTACACTTGTGGAGTTGAAGAAACGGTAGCAGGTGAGTGTTGTAAGCTCTATTTTTCCATTACTTCTGTTTTATACTACTTTTTAAAAACTCCCTTTCAATTGCCTGCAAAAACTCCACGACGAATTAAACTTGACCGTGAAAAATACGATCCGACCGGCAGGTTAAAACGTAGCCTGAAACGGGTTCGATGGTCGGGCACGCTTATGCGAATTTTATGGACAGCCGGCCCGGTAACAGGCCTTGGTTTAATTGGGGGTTATTACATTGGATATGGCCGCTTCCCATCTTTAGAGCTGCTGATATATTTCGTCAGTTTTACATTATTCACCGGTTTAATTGGCCTTTTTGCTAAAGTCATATACGATGCAACACGGGGGCATTTGCAAAAACAGGGAGAAAAAGACCTGCAAAATGTAAGCGATAAGCTCGGGGATTTAATTCTTGCCATTCGCGATGTACATGTTCAATCTCAGGACGGCCAAATAAAAACCGCAGAGGCCGCATTACAATTACTTCGTCGGGTTGAGCTTTCTCCATACGGGGTTAACACTGCCTTTACAGACTTAACGGGTGATGCTTTAGTTGGGCACATTATGGGTAAAATCCACTCGTATCGCAGTGTTGGCCTTTATTCTCAGGCTGATACACTTTGCGAGCAACACAGGCCACAGATTGAGGTCGCCGCAGTTGCATTAGAAGAACACCTCCCTGAAGCAGCGCGCGAATTAAAGACCTGGTTTAAAGGAAAAAAAAGCAGTCTTCGGGACGGTGTAAAACGCGAAGCTTTTTTTATTCAGCGAATTATGTCTGCTATTGAGCTGAATAATCCATACCTGATGACTATCAGAGATGTGGAAGAAATGATCATTCTTGCTTTCGAACTTCTGAACGGGCGCGAAATCCCCACACTTGTTTTCTCATATTCTGGAAACTGGAAATATGCAGAGGCTCTTGATAATCTTGAGCGGAAAAGAAGCCATCACAGAATTGCTCAGGCCAGAGGCGACAATCGCATAAGGGCACTTGCGGCTTTCCTGAGAGAAAACGGCGTTGTTTCGTCAAATGAACTCCCGGCAGGGTTGCCTATGGCGCAACTTATTGAAAATGTTATCACATCATTAGACAGCTTAATTTCAACCTTCCTGAGTGATGTAAAGCAAAAAAGTAAATCGAAGTACGAACTTCGACAAGATGCTTTGATTCTTGAAACCTCTCTGGAACTTTACAAAATGGCTTATGAAGGATACCGGGATACCAGACGCAGGCACGCTCAGTTGAAAGAAGCTGTAGTTAAGTGGGAGAAATTAACTGAATCTATCAATAGTAATCCGGCTGAA
>SLDG01000225.1 GCA_007125355.1 Balneolales bacterium
GCACCTTTAGTGTAAAATCCGGGTATAGAAATGGGTAATGTACCACCCACAGCAGATGCACCAAACAGGGCAGAAGCCGCGGCTTTAGGCTGGCTACCCGCCATAGACCATGCCAGCATGTGTATGTCCGCCTCCGGAACTTCGCGGACAATGTAAGGGCTCGAAAATGAAATTAAGCCGAATGGTTTATTCAAACTCTGTAATCGGGAGATAAAAGCGCGTTGATCTGAATCAAAAGATAATCGTTCACCCGTAGCCAAGTGTAGAAAGGAACCAACAAGCACTAAATTTGCATTTCTCGCAGATCGAACCATTTCATCCAACTCATCAGAAGACGTTCTGGAGTCGTAATTAAAAAAGCTGATATTGGGATGGAAACGGGACATTTCACTATGTAATTCTTTCCCTGTTTCTCCCTGCGTGTGATTAGAAACAGCAATCAGTGTAATTCGCGGAAATCGGTCCGGGCTAATGGGCAGAATATTATTTCTGTTTCGCAAAACGGTGATTGACTCTCGCGCAATCTCATCCGCAATCATCTGAGTATGCCGCGTAGCAATATTGCTGCTTATTCGATTGATATCAACATGTCTGCGATTAAAAAGCCCGTAATCAATTTTCCAATAAAGAATCTTTGATACCGCGTTCTCGATTAATTCTAAAGGAATTCTGCCACTGTTTACTGCATTTTCTATGTGGCTTATGGCACTCATTTCATCGGGTGAGAGCAAAATCATATCTGCGCCGGCAAGAAGTGCAAGAATGGCAGCTTCACCGGGTGCATAATGGTTGGCTATTCCCGCCATTTCAAGTGCATCGGTTACAACCAAACCGTTGAATCCCATTTGGTTTTGCAACAATTCCGTCATAAAAAACGGGTCGAGTGTGGCCGGACGCCTCGGGTCTTCACTAATATTTGGAAATGCGATATGTGCTGTCATCACACTGCCAACGCCTGCGTTAATGGCTTCGCGAAAGGGGATAAGCTCAATATTATCCATTCGCTCCATAGAATGTCTGATGACCGGAAGCGCGAGGTGCGAGTCCACACCTGTATCGCCATGTCCTGGAAAATGTTTTGCTGTAGCAACAAGTCCCTGACTTTGAACGCCTCGAATAAACGCGTTGGCAAATTCAGAAACAACAGCGGGGTCTTCAGAAAATGAGCGTACATTGATAACGGGATTGGCCGGATTGTTGTTAACATCTACAACCGGGGCGTAAATTTGATGCACACCAATCGCGCGAGCCTCCATAGCGGTAATACGGCCTTTTTCGAACGCCCATTGTGGATTTCCCGTTGCCGCTACACCCATGGCCGGGGTAATTCGTGTAGCATCTGTAACCCGCATCGCCGCTCCGTATTCCATATCCTGAGCAATCCATAATGGAATCTGAGCTATACTTTGCAGGCGGTTAGTCAGGACTGCCTGATTGTAATTTTGTCCGGCAAAGAAAATTATCCCTCCAACTTTATATTCTTCAATATCCCGCTTGAGTGCCAGAAATCGGCGATTGTCATCAGCCAAAAATTCCCCATTAGCCCTAATGATGAATAACTGAGCGATTTTCTCTCTCAATGTCATCGATTCCATAATATCCTCTGCCTGCTGTTGAACGAGGATACTCAGTGGCTCCGGATTGTCTTCTGAAAGGTGAGCGGTTGAAGCAGTCAGCAACGCTGCACACATTAGCAATAGAAAAGTAAGACGCATTCTGTGATGTTAATTATTTAATTAAATTTGTCAGGTAAGTTAACGACCTCGAATCAAAAAAAATACACTATAACCTGATTTGTCGGAATATCGTATTTGAAGGAGCTTTAGCAAGAAATTCAGAAACCGCATTAGTTTTTGAGATATAATTAA
Organism: Balneolales bacterium; assembly: GCA_007125355.1. Lineage (GTDB taxonomy): Bacteria > Bacteroidota > Rhodothermia > Balneolales > Cyclonatronaceae > SLDG01. The sequence continues at coordinate 1,869 of SLDG01000225.1, forward strand.
TTTCAGGATTAGCTTCTTTAAGGATTCCCGTGACTTTTCCAGTAAACCATGCATTATTATAAAGTCCGCCATGCAGCGCGATTTGATTTGGTATGTTGACAGCCTGTTTAATAGAATTAAGCCACATTCTGAAAGCATTAAATTCAAGCTTTAAAATAGATTGAATATCCGAATTTGACTCTGCTTCGATCAATAACGGAGCTACCAGTGCAGGTAAATTATGCTTGTTTTGCTTGATGAATCGGCCAAGTTCGCGACGATTTTTAACCGGCATTGCTTTAAATAATTCTTCCGGGAGTGGTTTCCTGCCATCAATGTGGTAAGATGCATACAAAAAGGCTAATTTGCCCAGACTTCGGCCTGACAGTATTTCATTCGATTCAGGACCATATCCCCCAAAAACCTTGAGTTGTTCTTTTTCTGAAACCAGAATTACAGAGCCGGTTCCGTTAATTAAAAGCATGCCTTGGTTTTCGAATCCAAAAGCTGTGTAAAAAGCTGCTTCGGCATCACTTAAAAGGGTGATATCGCAATTGTAGAGTTGTCTGAATTCGCCTCTTAGCTTTTTAGTGCTTTTTAAGCTGTTTGCTCCGGCAATCCCCATGTTTATGTGTGTCAGGCTAAACAATTCCTCATGAAAGTGGTTGTCCAGTGTTTTACAGATGGCAGAAAAAACATCATCCTCGCTTTTTTGAGATAGCTGAAGGGGTGGCCCGTTAAATGTTGAAATTGTTTGGGAATCTTCGCAAAGCAGGCTGTATCGTGATCCTGAGCCACCACCGTCAATTCCAAGTTGATAGTGTTTTGTCATTTCTCTGGCTCCAAAATTAAAACTGTTCGGTCTGATGCA
>SLDG01000302.1 GCA_007125355.1 Balneolales bacterium
AGCCGAAAGCAGGCTAAAAAAACGACCGACAAAAATGAACAGCAATTTTTAAAAATTGACAAAATGGCTTCAAAATACCAAGAGGCAGAAAGAACAAGAGCGGAAAACTTAATAAAAAGTGGAAGCCCTGGTTACTGGAAGTCGAGAATATGGCTGATAATAATTTATTAGTGAACACCCCAAATTCACACAAAATAAAAAAGGCCAGGAATCACATTCCCGGCCTTCGGTACCACTGACCGGACTTCCCGATACATCGGGACAAACTTCTCGTCCGGTTACTTTTCTATAAATAAAAAAAGGCCGAAAATCACCTTTTCGACCTCTGTACCGCTGACCGGACTTCCCGATGCATCGGGATAAACTTCTCGTCCGGTTGCATTTCTATAAATAAAAAAAGGCCGAAAATCACCTTTTCGACCTTTGTACCGCTGACCGGACTCGAACCGGTACGGAGTTTTAAGCTCCATTGGATTTTAAGTCCAACGTGTCTACCAATTCCACCACAGCGGCTTGTAGAGAGCATCAAATATACACGTTCTGCAAGAATTATGGTAGTGTTTAGTTTTATTATTTTTTGGTGAACCAATAAAGCAAAATATGGGGCGTGCCTTCGGCATTATTGGTATCAAAAAAACAAGTATCAACCAGTCTTAACGTTTACACTTCGTCTATGCTCAGTGTCCGCTCTGTGCTGCACCTACGGCGCAGGTGATGTGGTTTGGAGGTCTCCCTTCTTACAAAGGTGGTGCTGCCTACGGATCACTTCTTTGTAAAATTCAGACCTGTAATCTGCAACCAATTATTCGTTCAAGTGCCTAATTAACCTTGGGAGATTTCTCGGGTATGCTTTGCCTGAATATACTTTATGGCATTTACCTAATTTTTAAAACATGGCTGCTATCTACCCTCGAAATGACACTTTGCCAACTTTGGTGTAAACAGATAAACAGATAAACAACTCCCCCTCACTCGATTCAATTTGAAAACGTACCCATCAAACAATATCTTAAAGTATGAAAGCTTCTGTAATTACAATGGTCTTGTTTATCCTCTTTTTGTCGTCAGTTTTTGGACAGGAATCCTATTATCCCCCTACAAATGAACATGAATGGGAAACGCTAGATCCGGCTGATTTGGGCTGGAATGTCGATGCTCTTGATGCGTTGATTTACTGGCAGGGAGAATCAGATTCTAATGCTTTTTTGATTCTGAAGGACGGTAAAATAGTTGTTGAGGAATATTATGGAGATTTTGACCGGGAATCTTTTTGGTATTGGGCATCGGCGGGTAAAACGGTGACCGGGCTGCTTATTGGCGCGCTTGAGCAACAGGGATTGATTGATATAAATGAACCAAGTTCTACGTATCTGGGCGAAGGCTGGACTTCCACTACGCCTGAACAGGAAGAAGAAATTACGGTTTGGCACCAGCTTACGATGACCACAGGACTTGAGTATGAGGTTGAAAATTTGAACTGTACCCTGCCTGAGTGCCTTTTGTTTCGTGAGCCGGCCGGGGAACAATGGTATTACCATAATGCACCCTATACATTGCTTACGCACGTGATTGAAGCTATTACGGAACAAAATATTAACGTTACGGTCAATAACATTTTGGGAGAGATTCCCGGTTTTCAGGGTGCGTTTTTGCCCGGTGTGATGGAATTTAACCGCGTTTTCGTCAGCAGAGCCAGAGATATGGCGCGATTTGGGATTTTCATCAAACGGGGAGCGCAGTGGGATGGTATTCCGCCTGTTGTTAGTGAAACATACTACAATGATATGCTCACCAATACGCAGGATATAAATCCCTCTTATGGATATTTATGGTGGCTGAACAGCGGCGAAAGTTTTATTCCTCCTGAATTTCCGAATAGCATAAACCGGCAGCTCATTCCCAATGCGCCGCCTGAAGTAATCTCAGCTCTTGGGTTGAACAGTCAGGTTTTGCAGATAATCCCATCTCAAAATGTCATCATTGTTCGTCTTGGCAACGATCCCGGAAGCCTGTTTAATTATATTGAAGAAATGTGGGATTATTTGAACTTGGTTTTTGAAACAGATACCGGAACGAATCCCGAAAAACCAACAACATTTAAACTTGAGCAAAACTATCCTAATCCCTTCAATCCCTCTACTGTAATACGCTTTTCTCTGTCAGAACCAACGGATTTAAACCTTGAGGTTTATACCATAGACGGGCGTTTGGTTTCTACACTTGCAAATGGATTTCACAATAAAGGCCAACACTCTATTCAATTCGATGCCACCGGATTAGCGAGCGGTGTTTATCTTTACCGCCTGAGAACGAATTCTCATGTACTTACAAGAAAGATGATGCTATTGAATTAGCTCGAATTATTAACGGTCAAGCTAATTCAGGGATAGTCAATAGTCAAACTTTCAAATTTTAACCTTCAACAAATAACGCTAATAAAAGTAGACAGCTTTCACTGATTTCCCCTTCGCCTTGCTATCAAGCAGGCTTTGGTGAATAATCCGGATTAGATGGCTTTGCTAATCCTTTTGTAACTTATACTCCGAGATAATATTGATATCAAATAATTTTTCAGGGCTAAACTTGTAGATATTTACCAAAAAGTCATTTTCTTGATTTCGGGAACGCGTGTAAAGGGTATTTCCTCGAACTCTAATTAGATTAGCCGGAGCATCGAGCATAAGTGAGGCTA
>SLDG01000257.1 GCA_007125355.1 Balneolales bacterium
AGTCATTTTCTGAATAATCTGAAACTAAGTGTACGAACTCCATTCTACACTCACAATCCCGCCGATGGAGATGAGTGGAAAATCCGCTTGATGTTCGGGGTTAGCCAGGCCTTTTAACCCGCTTTTACCCGAACACGTTTCCCTTTAATCTTCGCTTTATTCATAACGCTGATTACCTTGTCGGCATATTCGGCAGGTACATCAGCAAATGAGTAATTTGCCTGGATATTAATTTCACCGATACTGCTACCTGGGATGCCGGTTTCGCCGGCTATGGCGCCAACTATGTCTCCGGGGCTGACTTTACTCTTTCTGCCGACATTGAAGTTGATCCTCACCATATCACTATCCTGATAATTTCTTCCACCTTTTGCCTGTTGAAAGGATGGTTTTTCTGCCTCTTTTCCGGCTTCTTCATCTGAAGCTGTACGAAGTTTCAGTAGCGCGGCTGCAATTTCTACAGTGGAATAATCGCCTGATGCCATTGCTTCAATTTGTTCGATGTATGGCTTCAACCCACCTTTTTCAAGGACGGTTTCCAGTTCTGTAATTTGCATTGCAATTCTTGATTCTCTAACATCCTTCAGTGAAGGCATGCTCAACGGCTCAAGCCTGATACCAATTTGACGTTCAATAAATTTCAACCGGCGATTTTTCCGACCCGCGCTGAATGTAATAGATGATCCGTGCTTACCAGCACGTCCTGTACGCCCGATTCTGTGCACGTAATATTCAGGATCTTGCGGGATTTCGAAGTTGAAAATCACATCCACATCGGGTACATCAATTCCTCTCGCGGCAACATCTGTGGCTACCAGCAGATCAATATCTCCGGTTCTGAACTGCTTCATCACATTATCACGCTGCCCCTGACTCAAATCGCCATTAATTAAAGCCGTTGCCAAACCCCGCGCCTTCAATTCCATCGTAACAGATTCAGTCTGTCTTTTGGTATTACAAAACACCATCCCCAATTTAAAACCATGCACATCCATAAAACGGGAAATAGCTTCAGTTCTGACAGAGTCGCGAACCTCAACTACGTATTGTTTGATGTCGGGAGCAGTAACTGCCTTACGATCAATTCGTACACTCTCTGGTTTGTTCATATATCGATTCATGATCTCACGAATCGGGGCGGGAACTGTGGCTGAAAACATCACTTTTTGCACGTTGCCACTGCTGTATGTCAGAATTTCTTCCATATCTTCGCGGAATCCCATATTCAGCATTTCATCGGCTTCATCAAAAATTATCATTTTAAGATTTTCAATGGCCAATGATCCCCGCTTGAGGTGATCAATGGTTCTACCGGGTGTACCAACAACAATTTGCGCACCGCGTTTAAGTGCTGACAGCTGTCGCGGAATCGGCTGTCCGCCATATACCGGAACGACTTGTAATCCATCTACAAACTTTCCGACTTTTATCAGTTCGGATGTGACTTGAATTGCCAACTCTCTGGTTGGACATTGAATTAAAACCTGAGTCTGTTTACGGTTCTCATCAATTTGTGTTATGGCCGGGATGCCAAAAGCCGCCGTTTTTCCCGTTCCGGTTTGCGCTTGCCCAACGACATCACTCCCACTTAGAATGAGTGGAATACATTGTGATTGAATTGGTGTTAGGGACTCAAATCCCATTTCGGCCAAAGCATTTACGATACGTGTATCAAGCTCCAGGCCTGAAAACATAGTTTTGTTATTCATTTTATAAAGTATGGTTGTCAGATTCGTTCAATCTTTCCGCATAAGTTTCCCCTTTGCACACATCTAATAATTTTAATGTATGGAAATTAGAACGTATCCCTGAATATTTTCATTAACTGCCGTCTGTCGATCTCTACTTCTTTTGGGTATGAGAATGTATCCACCCTGTTACGTATGAATTATTCGGGAATAACAACGATTGGCTGGCTATAACGTCAGATTTGTAATATACGAATTATTTTAATCAGTTGTTTAGGGATAAGTTTTGGGGATGGGAATCAGAATTGAAAAATTGACTATCCCTCAATGAGGCTGTTGCAGGTTTAGGGCCTGCCTGCGGGCGTAGCCTGGCAGGTTTCGGGAAAATAAATTATTATTTTTGTTTACACCTGTCAATGACACTACCCCGTCATGGTGAGGCCCTAATATCTGCGCTTACGCTAAATACATTTGATGGATATGACAGAGAGGTTGTAGCGACGGTTGAGCGGAGCCGAAACCAAAGCGGTTATTGAGCTATTTTCTATGGACAAACCAACTCTGTCATTTGTAGCAGGCGGGGTTTGATTTTGAATTAGACTTGACATGTTGTTACCGCGGTTCCTTCGACTACGCTCAGGGAAGGCTCTGAACCATTGGTGGATAAGGCTTTGTTGCCTCTTACCGTAGGCTCGATTTATTATGAGGCTTTGATACGCTCATGAGTTGTGCAGATGATCCTTCAGAGCCTCTACAGAGCGTAGTCGAAGGAACGCCGAGAAAATCATCTTTACTCTTTGTAACCTTTGGGGCTCGGTTGCTCAGGATGACGATGCTTTTAAAGGATTTTTTTACACACAAATTATTGTTTAAAAACAGACACACCCACAATTAAAAAAGCCCAAAGCTTCTCAACTTTAGGCTTCTTTTTGGGGTAATAGCATTGTAAATCAATATTACCTGAGGGTGATACTCTGAATAAATAACACGCAAGAAAAGTGTAATGACTATAAAAAATTAAAAAACTAATCTGATGCTCAATGAAGGTGAAAATCCCGACAGGGTGCGTTCGAAGATTACAGGAAGTTGGCTTTCTTCCTGATAGATTAAATTCCAGTCGATTACATTTTTCCTGTTCAGGACATTTATGAAATTGAGACGTATTTCCGAATTCATAAATCCGGTTTCGAAGAAGTATATGAGCGAAACATCAACCTGGTGGAAAGCGGGTAATTTATCAGACTCAGGATGCGTAAAATCGAAGCCGGCTTCTTCTGTGATGTTGTGTGGCACAAGGAAATCGTAATACGCCTGCCTGAATGCCCAGCTTCTTCCATAAATTCCCTGCCATGATCCCAACACTGCGAAATTGCTTATCGGCCGTGCAATTAACCGCATTTGGAGCCGGTGAGGATCAACCCATGGTGCCTGCAACGACCTACCAAACTGATTTTCTTTGTTCACCGATGCATAACTGTAGTCATAACCGGCCAATATATTCAATTTCCCGCCCAGAGTGTGTTGCTCAGCGCGAAAACTGAAGCCATACATGTTGATGTCAGTTACTTCAGCAAACGCACCAAAACCATCGCGATCGAGGTCAGCGCCTACCATTAAGTTTCTTGGGGATGTTACGTACGCGGCAGGTTGAAATCTAACCCAACTCTCAGCTGTAAAGGATGTACCCGATGTGGGCTCAAGTATGAAAGAAAGTGTTGAATTATATGATAAAGGCTGCCTTATACTACTATCGTGCGCCCAAATGGTGAAATACGGGACAATTGAGCTCGGCCCGACATTAGAGATTTCAAACTGATTAATAAATTGCCTGTAAATGCCGGATGTTAGCTTTACAGACCAATATCCTACTGAGGTTTCATGTTTATCGAATTGCAAACTTATACGAGGTTCTGCATACATATCCGTTCCGTTGTTCAGGAATGTGAAACGCGAACCTGTTTCTGCACGTAAGTTTGGTGTGATTCTGTAATCTGTCGAAAACCATGTACTGAATATATTGGAGGAATGACGGTTATTGGTTGGCAGATAAAACAAGTCCGACAACTCGAACCTTGAATTTACATAATCAAATTGCAGTCCACCAGTTAACTTAATTTGTGGCGAAAATGAATATCCGGCATCCGCTTTGAGTATAAAATGCTGGATCAGGTTTTCATCAAACTGCGAAATCCCGTTCGGTATGTTTTGGGTGAGTGCAGTAAATAAATCATCCTCATTTTCAATCCCCAAAGCCTGAATTCCGGCTTCATCGAACATGGTGTACGTATGATTCATGCTATTTTCGCTGTATGCCGCCTGAAATGAAAGGTCAAATCGTGGCGTGGCAAGCCAATTGTAGTTCAACTGAGTTGCGATATTGTTCCAGTGATAGGAATCGCGCCCAAACATGCGGTCGCTTGAGTTGCGGTCAAAGGCAAGTACATCTGTCTGAACAGCATTGTGACCGGTATAAAGCGAAAAGCCTATGGAGTGAAAATATCCCAAATCAAGCCGTAGTGCGGTGTGGAAATCCGAGAAAGAAATATTATTGTCGTTTTGGGCAGAAACAAACGCCCTGTTGACCCCAGGCTCATTTTGAAGGATATTAAAGACCAAAGGATCAACCAAATCCCAATTATTAACGGAAGATAACAACGAAGGTTCTCTGTAAACATCCCAAACAGATGTCCTGTAAGCAGACATCACATACAAATTCCGGTCATTCCGCAAATTGATCGATGTATTTCCCATTAAATTAATGCTCAATGGGTCGGCCTGTGTCAGAATTTTGCTTCGCGAGCCATCAAGTTCGTGGTTTATATTTATACGACCAGACATAAAACTGCCTGAGGAGGCTCCAGAACCTGATTTCTCTACCTCAATTCGTCCGATAGCATAAGGACTGAATGCACTGAACATTTGCCCGAAACTATAGGGGTTATAAATGGGAATCCCATCCAAAAAAATCCGATGGTCTCCACGGTGGCCTCCATGGATATGAATATCTGTAAAGGCGATTCCGGTTTGCACTCCCGGGAAAATCCCCATACCCTGAATCACATTTTCAGAAAGATTACCGGCGGTCCATTGTCGCATTTCATCATGGTGATAAACAGCTTTGCGTGATGCGGTAATAAATGGTTTGTGAGCAGATACAATAACCGGTTTAAAATCGAGTGTTCCGGGGCTCAGATAAACGTGCTCACGCACATTTTCATCAGGCAGAATTTGAATGGTTTTCTTTACAGGTTGATATCCCACAAAAGAGAAAATCAATTCGTGTGAGCCGGGAAGAAGCGAGTTGAGGTTGAAATGTCCGGCCATGTTTGAAGCAGTTCCCCCGGAGGCATCCGCAAGCATAACCGTTGCTCCCGGTAGGGGCTCACGAGTGTTTGCATCCATAATTCTACCACTGATTGATCCTCTTGCAGGCTCCTTCAACGATGACATAACAATCACGTACGTGCCCGTTGAAAGTATGATAAAATCTAAACCTGTTCCTGTTAAGACAGATGTTAGTACAGCGTGGATGTCTTTGTTCCGTGCTCTCGCATAAATAATTTTATCATCCACAATTGCGGGGTCATAGATCAAATCAACCCCTGATACAGCCACTATTTTTTTGAGAGCATCCGAAAGTTTTTCACCGGAAAACTCAAAACTGTATAATTGATCACCGGTGTTTGTTACCTGCTGCGCATTAACCGCTCCCGATATCACGCACAGAAGAATTGTAAGCACTACCCCATATTTCTTCATAACGGTATACGTTTATCTGCTGATTCTGAACCCGTTTGCAGTTCGTGTGAGATTAAGCCCTTTCACCATGCAAATATCAGTTAAAATATCTTCTGCACTTTCGGGCTGTGAGTAAAATGTTGTTAGTGTATCTCCGGCCTCTGCTGCTGCATCAAATTCAATCTTAATGTTGAATTTTCTCTCAATTTCATTAAAAATGACCGTCAACGGCTGATTTGTGAAAGAGAGATTTCTGTTCATCCACGCAATAGGATACATTTCTGCGCCTTTTTCAACGAGTGTAGGCGCTGACATTTGCATATTCCATTTTGCCGACTGACCCGCTGAAAGTCTCACGGGATTTTCGGGTTCCTTCTCACTATAAAACACCACCTCTCCGGATTCTAACGTAACTAAAGTTTGCCGACCGGGATCGTTACTCCATGATCTTAGATTAAAGGATGTACCGGTCACCTCGGTCACACTCCCATTGGCATGTACGGAAAACAGAAGGTCATGCGGAACCACGCTAAAAAATGCCTCTCCTTCAAGATTTATTTTTCTACTAATCGTGCCAAAGAATCTTGAGTACCTGATTTCAGAACCGCTGTTAAGGTGAATTTCTGAGCCGTCCGGAAGAGTCAAATATGCAGTTTCTCCAAAAGGGACACTCACGTATTTAGGCATAAGCAGGTATCCAAAAAGTATCCCAAATAAAACAACAGCGGCTGCCAGAAGACGCAGGTATGTTTTTATATTTCTATTATCGGGTTCAGCTTTACCTGTATCATCAAATTGCTCAAACTTAACATGGACTTTTTTGAGAGCATCTTCGGTCTCTTGCTGAGTTATAACAGGGGCGTCATCGAATATTTCGGCGGTTTCATCCCACATTTTATTCAACTTATCCTGCTCGATGTTGGCCGCTTCCTGCGATGGCTTTTTTGATGCGTCTGTATTTCTTGATATTTGTGATTTCTTGTTCATATATGTGTTACTAAAAATTGTTGCTAAAATGTCTGTCCCGTTGCTCCGTAAGATTCTTCAGAGCCTGCATGATATGATTATTCACCGTTCGCGGAGAAACATTCATAACAAGAGAAATTTCTTCGTGGTCGAGGCCTTCGAATCTGCTTAACATAAATGCTTCCTGCTGTCTCTCGGGCAGTTCTGAAATCCATTTTTTAATTAATTTCATCTTTTGCTTTTTCGTTTCATCCCAGTGCTCAACCTCAGGCTGAACGGCTTCTTTATTCAGGTAAGCGAGCTTTAATCCCGTTTGTACTCTCGAATTATCCCGAATGTGATTCAAAGAAAGATTTCTTACCGTGCTGTACAAGTAGGCTTTAACCGACTCGTTGGGGTTTAAATCCTCTCTTATTTTCCAAAGCTTAATAAAAGCTTCCTGGACAACATCAGAAGCAGATTCCTTTTGTCCCGTGTACTTCCACGCATAACCGACCAATTTTGGGAACATATCCCGGAAAAGCTCATCAAGCGCTCTTTTGTCGGAACCGATAAGCCTTTTACAGAGACCGTATTCTGCTTCTTTATCATTTTGATCCATTCACCATTAATGTTTAGTTCATTCTTAATACACTTGAGATACGGTTAACAACTATTCGAAGCAGATTTATTTTTAAGTTTTTCATAAATGGGCTATGCATTATGGGGATATTCTTTGCCATCATAATATTCACAAACTCTTCAACAGAATTACGTATTTTCAGCCCATCAGAGCAATAAACAAAATTTAGCATAAAATACTGTGTATGTTTGAACGAAGTGAAGATTTATTTAAAAGAGCACAAAAATTCATCCCCGGTGGCGTAAATAGTCCCGTTAGAGCATTTAAAGCGGTCGGTGGTACTCCGGTTTTTTTTGAAAAAGCAAAAGGTGCCATTCTAACCGATGCGGATGGCAATGAATATATAGATTATGTGGGTTCATGGGGGCCGATGTTACTGGGACACGCCTGGCCACCGGTTATCGAAGCTGTACAAAAGGCGGCTGAAAAATCGACTTCGTTCGGTGCACCAACGGAAGTAGAAATTGAACTTGCGGAATTAATCCAAAAAATGGTTCCTGGACTCGATAAAATCAGGATGGTTAACTCAGGAACCGAAGCTTGTATGAGCGCCATTCGGGTAGCACGCGGTTACACAGGCAGGGATAAAATCATAAAATTTGAAGGATGCTACCACGGCCATGGTGATTCTTTCCTGATTAAAGCCGGAAGCGGTGCATTAACATTTGGCACCCCGAGCAGTCCCGGCGTAACGAAAGGCACCGCCAAAGATACGCTCACGGCATCATACAACGACCTTGAGGGTGTGCAGCAACTTTTTGATGAGCACAAAGGCGAAATCGCGGCACTGATTATTGAACCCGTTCCGGGAAATATGGGTTGTATTCCCCCCGCAGATGGATTCCTTCAAGGCCTCAAAAAAATCTGCGCCAGCGAAGACACCGTTTTAATATTTGATGAAGTTATGAGCGGATTCAGGGTTGCACCCGGCGGAGCACAGGAACTCTACAATGTTCAGGCCGATTTAGTGGCTTTTGGAAAAATCATTGGTGCAGGCCTGCCTGTGGGCGCTTACGGAGGTAAAGAAGAGATTATGAAAGTAGTGTCGCCTACCGGTCCGGTTTATCAGGCGGGAACGTTATCGGGTAATCCGCTTGCCATGCATGCAGGGCTCGCGTTGCTGAGCGAACTGCACAATAACCGTGCTATTTATGGCGAACTCGACCAAAAAACAACGCATCTCGAAGAGTGGCTGCACCGAATTTTCAAGCATCACGAAATTCCACACACAATGAACCGGGTTGGCTCCATGCTCGGAATTTTCTTTACCGACAAACCGGTAACCGACTTCAATTCTGCTTCTCAGACAGATGTTGAAATGTTTAAGGAGTTTTTCCACGGGATGTTGAAACGCGGGGTATATCTGCCGCCATCTGCATACGAGAGTTTATTCCTGTCTAATGCCTTAACGCAGGAGCATCTCGACCAGACGGTAGCCGCCGCTGATGAAGTTGCTGAAGTAATGGCTGAGCGTATGAACAAGAACTGATTCCATTGAAAAAAGGTCGGCTTTTTACCGTTTTCTTGGTCGTTTTAATCGACCTGATGGGGTTTGGAATTGTTCTGCCTCTGCTGCCTTTTTACGCCTCGGAATTTAACGCCTCCCCGGTGATGATCGGGCTGCTTTACAGCGTATTTTCGTTTTCGCAGCTCATTTTTTCTCCGATTTGGGGAAGTTTATCCGACCGGATTGGCAGACGGCCCATTATGCTGATAAGCACATTCGGGGCTGTCATTGCTTATATCATTTTCGGCCTGGCTGGCTCACTTGCTGTGCTGCTTTTATCACGTGTAATTGCCGGTGTGATGGGAGGAAATATCTCGACTGCGCAGGCATACGTTGCGGATGTAACCGCCCCCGAAGACAGAGCCAAAGGGATGGGCATGATTGGGGCAGCTTTCGGCCTTGGGTTTGTACTCGGCCCGGCAATGGCAGCCGGACTCATCCACCCCGGATTTCATGCTTGGGTAGCAAGTTTAGGAATTGGGGATATCGCAGTTTGGCTTGAAGCCAATAAATATGCCCTGCCCGGATTTTTCGCTGCGTTTCTGTCTTTTTGCAGCTTTTTACTCGTTTGGCTGAAACTCGAAGAAACCGTGGATAAAACAAAAGCGGCATCCGAGCCAAAAACTAAACGTTTTGGCGTTCTCACACCGAGCTTTTGGAAATCACTCAAAAAAGACCAAGAAAAAGCATCCTCTCTATTTGGGATATTACTGTTCGCTGCCTTCCTGCTCTCATTCGGACAGGCGAGTTTGTACAGCGCCTTTCCGCTCTTTTGTGATACTCAGCTTGGTATGAGTCCGGAGCAGGTTGGAATTCAGTTTTTCTATATCGGTTTAATTGCTGTAATTGTGCAGGGTGGGTTAATCCGTCCGTTAACCAGATGGTTCGATGAAGAAAAGATATTTCTGGCCGGTAATATTCTAATGACTATCGGCATGGGGCTTCTTGCATTATCTCAAACTGTTTCCATGCTTACGGCTTTTCTGGCAATTATGGCATTGGGCCACAGCCTGAACCTGCCGACCATGAACAGCCTTATTTCCAAAGAAGCCGACCCAAACCGTGTAGGCGCCATGATGGGCACCGCACAAGGACTTTCCGGTCTCGGCCGCACCATCGGCCCAACATGGGGCGGATTCTTGTTCGGCTTCTCCCCCTATCTCCCTTTTTACCTCACCGCCACAGTTTTGATTTTAACCATTTGGATTGGTGTAAAAATGGTTCGGAAGTAAGGTTTGTTTGGTTTGAACCACTAAGGAAGAATAATTCAGAATAATTGAATTCAGAATGCAGAATTGATATGTGAGTTAAGAATTCAAAAGCCTCGTCATCCTGCCGTGTCCCGCATTCATCGGGGAGCGGCGCGGCAGCATGAATAGTTACAAATATCTCGTTGGCTTTCCGCCGCAAAGTCGAGGGATCGTCTGCACAACCTCGGAGTGTTTATAAATCAAATCCGTTAGCAATCGTTGCCAGATTTTTTAATGTGCCCCGATTTTTTAGATGAACCTCTTTTTTTGTATGTATACAACATATTATCAATCATTTACCTGTATTATCACCACTGGTAGAGACGCAATGCGTTGCGTCTCTACCATGGTCGCCATCAGCTGTGTTGTAAATAATGTCCCTTGAAGGACTTTCTGCACAATCAGGTAGCGCATTCATGCCTAATCCACCAAACCTTCGACTCCGCCCCCCGATAATCGGGACACGGCAGATCAAGCCCGCCCACCTTGTTTTAATTGCAACAAAATCAACCATTTTTGCCCATGGCACACAGTAGAGACGCAAGATTTTGCGTCTCTACCATAGCCTGAAATGGGTAATTTCATAATAACTTGAAGCCACT
>SLDG01000151.1 GCA_007125355.1 Balneolales bacterium
ATCTATTCTCTCCAAAATTTCAAATAAAATAGGTGGATCAATTAAGTCAGGCAGGTTAAGAGAGACCATTATTCCGATTGACTGGGATCCGCCCATTGTAGGGTCTCAAAGATCTCTAATACCAGATATCGTATTCTCTCGAGATGATGATATTTACATTTTTGATGCAAAGTATAAAGATCACTGGGAGGATTTGAACATTAAGAGCTGGAATAACTTAGAGGATGTAATCAGAGAAAGGCATCGGAGCGATTTATTGCAAATATTGGCGTATACAACTGGAGTAACTCAGAAAAATATTAACTGCTGCTTAGTTTACCCGTGCAAAAAGGATACCTGGCATTCACTTTTAAAACGTAAACGTCATATCCACAAAGCTCAAATAAGCCGCGGAAGCAAACGAATTAACGTGTTTCTGACAGCCATCCCCTTTGAGCTTAATGATGTAGAGATCGATGAATTTTTGCCAATTTTTATGAATTGATCACTCTCAATAATCCCCCTTCCCCGGTATCACATTCCTAATCCCGCCACGCGGGTTTTCCACATCGCCTTTATAACGCGGAATTACGTGAATGTGCGTATGAAAAACCGTTTGCCCCGCGGCTTCATTCATATTGAAGCCGATGTTGAAACCGTCAGGATTAAATTTCTTTGTCAGGATATCTTTTACACGATGAATCATAATCTGACAGGCCGTTTTTTCCTTGTCCGTCATTTCGAAATAGTTTGCAGATTTACGCTTTGGGATTACCAAAGCGTGGCCTTTCGTTACAGGGAATTTGTCGTAAATACTGTAAACGGTGGCTAATTCAGAGATCAACTCTGCATCAGAATCCGGATTTTCAAATATTCCATTCTTCCCATTATCAATCTGCGTAAAGTGCCTGTATTCATAAATCTCACAAAAATCGTTTTTAAAAAAAGATCGGTAAGGCAGTTGCACATTGCATTGGTAAGTTTGCACTTTGTGGACATAATGCGTTCGGTAACCATGCTTTTTTAAATCCCTACGAACCGTGAAATACGCTTTCCCGGATGGTTTCAGTAATTCACTTACAGCCATCAGAACCTCAGCTTGTTCTTCAGGGAGTAAAACATTCAAAACATACTGACATATAATGGTGTCGAACTTTTTGTCAGGATAATCTGGAAAATAATGCGGATCATACTTTGCACAGGAGATATTCTTTGATCCCAAAAACTCCGCATCTTTTCCGAAGCCGCATCCAAAATCCAACACGTTTCCATTAATTACTCCCATACCATAAAGTTTACGGGTTGGATAGGAAACCTTGTCTCGTTCTTTGGCGGTAAGATGTGAGTTTGGGTTCGGTTTCATCACACGTTAAACTCCTGAAATCCTCTGGTTTTAATCAGATAGCTGCATTTATCCTTCAATGATTCAAATGCCACCGACTCCCAGTTTTGTTGGTTCAGCTTTCCCCTTGTAACAAGGCTAATACTAAGCTCTTTATCAAAAACGATCTGTTCAGATTTCCTTATCAGCGTCCAATAAGAAATGATGCTATCCTTACGCTTATTGAGCAATTCAATCGAAGGGATTTTATCATCCTTCCTGCCATTAATTTTGGCTTTTGATGGCAATAAGTTCCATAAGTCGTTATTTCTCCAAATTGAGAAAGGCAAAATGTGGTCAATGTTTAAGTCATCAGAAATCCTGCCGCCTGTCCATACGCATTCCAGGTTTCCGCGTTCTGCTTTTAGCTGCGAAAATATTTTTTGTGATAAAGTCGTATTCCGATGTTCAAGCGGAGATTCAAGTATAGTCCCCAAAACCTGATTCAGATCCAGTCTCCTGTCTTTATTCACGGTGAATTTAGCCCAATGAATCAATATGGAATGCATGCCGGTTACAAAACTGCCCATCAACTCCATCACGTTGTAATAATCTCTGGGGATGGAAAACTCACCAAAATTTTCGATCAACGTGTTGGCGTCCAGCTGGTCGGGTTGGATTAGATTTCTGTGAGGCTGAACCCAATTGAAAATACTATACTCAGTACCATAAACTGATTTTCCGATATACCGCATAGGTTGATTGCGAATCGTATTTCTCATCGTTTTACACAAATCAAAAACGGAATCTTCTATCTCTTCATGTAAACTACCTTTCATCAATTCAGAATAAAAAACAGATAGTCCACCTCTTGAACGGTAGAAATCGGTTACTTCTTTAAAACATTTTCTAAAGGATAGAGTGAAGGTATCAAGGTTATCACCATTTCTCTGTGGTAGCTCATTCTCAATAATTGGGTAGTAATATTCAACCCACTTTAGAATCAACAACCCCATCGGTAAAATAACACGCTCTTCATCAAACCTTTGATGCGGCGATCGCTCCTGAATTACCTCAATCGTGGCTCTGAGCAGCGCAAACTTATAGGTCGTATCCTTGCTGTCTCTCTCAATGATTTGGTTGATATTTTTGAGTATCTGATATTCCATTTTTAGGGAGATCTTTGATAATGTATCTCAATATAAAAAATGGTAGTTAAATTCTTTAATTAGTTTGGTGATATTTAATCTCTATTTGAATCATCCACACCGAACGATTCTCCCACTTCCCCGCTTTTCATATGTCCTGCTGATTGGCTGACAAATTGGGCATCGATTTTAGGTTTCAGCGTAATATCCCCGGTTCACAAAAAGTTTTCTATTGACG
>SLDG01000134.1 GCA_007125355.1 Balneolales bacterium
ATTTCTTTCAATGCAACTGACCTCTCAAGCGGCATGTACATTTATCGTCTAACTACAGGAAACTTTGTCGAAACTAAAAAGATGATTTTGCTTAAATAACCCAATTTTTTTGAAAACAAATAATGGAATTTTTTATCAAAACAACCCAGTCATAAATTCTGAATTCTGGCATTCTGATTTCAGATTTTTGAGATAGACACTTTCACTTCTCAATTTTGAATTACCCCGAGCTCTTTTCATTGTTTTTTGAAATTAAAGATAGATTATTGGCCAACTATTTGTATTTTACAAGTTGATTAAAAAGCAAGTACGGCGCAAAGGCTATATATGGAAAAGCTCACACAAGAAGAATTAGTAAAGCAGTCCGATTTCGAGGATGAAATGATCCCTCATTTGGATGCAATCTACAACTACGCCCTGCGATTGACCACCGACCCCAATGACGCTGAAGATTTAGTACAAGACACAATTGTTAAGGCTTACCGATTTTTTAGCAGCTATGAAAAAGGTACGAATGCAAAAGCATGGCTGTTCAGAATTCTCAAAAACTCCTATATCAATAATTACCGAAAAAAGTCTAAACAACCACATCAGGTTGATTACGATGAAGTTTCACAATTCTACGAGTCTATAAGAAGCGAACAGACCGAAACATCTGATCTTGAAGATCTCATGTATCGCGAAATGCTTGATGACGACGTTACAAGGGCGCTTACCGATTTACCGGAAGACTTCAGAACAGTAGTTATGCTTTGTGATGTTGAGGGTTTTACCTACGAAGAAATAGCTAATATGCTTGATGTTCCGATTGGAACCATACGATCAAGGTTACACCGCGGCAGAAATCTGCTCCGCGCTCAACTGCTTGATTATGCCGAAAAAAGAGGTTTTAACAGAGACTAAAGTCTAATTCTTGCTACTTTTCTTGTAGAGCCAAATGCCCCTTCTCCTTAACAGGCAAAATAATGCGGAAAGTAGTGCCTTTGTTTGGCTCAGATTTATGTACGAAAACCGATCCTTTGTGATATTCCTCAATAATTCTTTTCGTTAAACTTAGGCCAAGTCCCCAGCCTCTTTTCTTTGTACTGTAACCGGGACTGAAAATTTCATTAAATTTTCTTTTTTCCATTCCTTTTCCGTTATCCTTTACATCAATAATTATCCCTTTAGAGCTTAGTTCAGATGTTACTTTCACATAATGCTCCCCGGGACCTTCCTGTAAGGCATCAATTGCGTTTTTTATAAGGTTTTCGATGGCCCACTTAAACAGCTCAGCGTTTATGTCTGCTCTGGCATCCATTTCTATGTGCGAATGGAACTTCAGATTTCCACCCAATTGTGGAATTCTACGCTGCATGTATTCGCTGACTTCCCTTAGCACGGGTCCCACTCTCATCACTTTTAATTCCGGTTCAGATCCAATTTTATTGAACCGCTCCGCTACGCTTTCCAGTCTATGAATATCTTTCTCAAATTCATGGATGATGTTGAGTGAGTTTTCTTCATTGGTGGTATCCTTAAGAATGGCAAGCCAGCCCATCAAACTCGAAATAGGAGTGCCAAGCTGATGCGCTGATTCACGCGCCATCCCCACCCATAGACGGCTTTGTTCATTTTTCTTGATGCTGCTGAGACTCGCATACGCCAATCCTAAAAACAACGCCAGCAACCCAAACTGAATGTAGGGGAAAAATCGCAGTGTCCTTACAATAGCACTATAACCGTAATACACCAACTGTGTTTCATTTCCGGCAAGATTAATAATTATGGGGTCATTGATGGATGCAAACTGCTTGATAATTCCATCCCCGATATCCCTTTCATCAAGATTTACATACTGCACAATTTCCTGATCTTCATTGACCAACACAGATGGGATATCGAACCGATTGTTGATGATTAATTCACTCGCCACAAAATGAACACCTGCATTACTTAACTCTGAATCCACTCTGTCGAGCAGCGATATCCAGCGTAATCTCGTATCTTCTATCAACAAAGGAGTTTCCTGAATTTCATCAATTAATTCCTGCAGCTGTGACCTGATGGAAACATTTTGTTCTGTTGATGTGTATTCAAGAGCCTTCGCCCATAACTCGATACTCGAGCGTTCGTTATTGGTGATTTTCACAATTAAATACTGCGTGTAGGCAAAAGAACCAATTGCTACCAGAATCAGTAGTGTTATGGTGAAGGTTTTAATTCTGAATGTGGCTGTTGAGCTTCTCCAGTTCATAGACTGTTTCCTGTTAGGTGTTCCGTGTTAGATGATTAATATACGGAACCTGATAACACAACAATCACAGGTTTTATTTTGCTTTGGTTGGTTTTGTATATACCTAATCCTTCACCACCGAGTCATGGTGCGCACGCTTTGATACTTTTGATGGACATTACAGAGATTGTTGCAGCGGCGGTTGAGCGGAGCCGAAACCAAAGCGATTATTGAGCTATTTTCTAAAGACAAACTAACTCTGTCATTAGTGGCGGTACGTTGTCTGTTCAAACAAGGGATTCGACTTCACAGCGGACAAGACTCATGAGCTTAAGTGTGTATCCCAGGCCGCTGTTCCGCTCACCCTGACTATTAATTTTTATTATCTTTCTAATCAAAAAAGCTGTCAAAACTCATTGAATCATCAAATAGATACTTCACGAAATCAGCGGCCCTTGCGA
>SLDG01000065.1 GCA_007125355.1 Balneolales bacterium
ACATCTGTTGCTTTCATAATTTGCAAGGAAATCCGGGACTCCATGTTAGCATTTGCAATAATGGTAACATCAAAACCCTTACCAAGTACTTTTATTAATTCAGCTATTTGCTGGTTCGTATAAAATGCAAAATCGGGATGCTTCAGATGGGTAATAGAGAGCGTGTTACTTAAAGGGTGTATTTCTTTCGCACCGGCCTCACTTAACCCTGTAGCATGACTCACATCAATAAAAAGCACGCTTCTATTTTGTTTTGACAGCGCCTCTGCCATGTGCAGAGCATGAAATGCTTTACCCTCCCTGTCCGAAAAAGCGTTAATAGATAGCGTACTGCCCGCTTTGAGTAGTTCTTTTGCCTCGAGCTTATTAACCTGATCCAGAAAATGCTCCTGAAGGTTATCAATACCTGACAGCCTGGGGGTGGATGCAACGACCGGAATCGTTGAAGAAGACTCAATTGTAACCTGATCGTTGACCCGGGCTTTGAGCGTGTGTACCAGAAAAATGAGCACCAGTACAGCGGCGCCTGCCAGCAATGCCGCTACAATTTTAAGGATGATGTAATTTGGAGAAAACGGCGCTTTTGGTATTTCGGCAAACTCAATAATGCGGTGAAATGAAATAGAAGCCGCATGAGCAATTTCTGCTTCAATTTTCTTTTCATTCAAAAAATTATAGGATGCCTGATAGATTTCAAACTCTCGCTGAAGGATCGTTAACAAGCGTTCTTTTTCAGGAAAATCTACCAGCTGCAATTCAGCTAAAGCTATATCGCGACTCAGATTTTCATACTTAATTTCCAAATTACGGCGCGTATTCGAGATACTTTCTATCAGATAAGCATAAATATCATTCAATTTTTCATCTATCACCTGGACACGTTCTTCCCGGGGTGTATATATCAAAAGAAGGTCACGTTTCTCGGCTCTGAGTTCCTTCACTTTCTTGATTAGCTCAGTGGATAATAAATCTGTGAATGCCTCAAAATTGGGAGCTAACATTTCAAAGTTTTCAGCACCATCCTTTATATAGCTATTTAGCTCATTTATAGCCTCAAGGCTCATCAGTAAATTTGTTTGCTGTATCCGCATCTGCGATACTTCTCTGAGGATGGTTTCAGACTCCTGCCTGATATTGGTGATGTTCTCCTGATTGCGATATGCTTCTATATCGCGCTCTATTTGAGATAGTTTTCGGCTTACTTCACTTACCTGCTCATCCAGAAAGTTCATCGTTACGCGCGCCGCTTCAGACTTATTGCTGATGTAGTCTTCGATATATGCCTGAGCTAATACATCCGGAAACCTGGCTGCTTTGGTTGGATGCGGGGAAGCAAAAATAAGGCGAATCACCGCAACGTCCCTGTCGACAGGCATCACGGTCAGATCTCTTTTGATCTGTGAAATCAGTTCTGACCGGCTCAGCTTTTTGAATTGATAATCATCAAACAGGTCAACGTTGTTTCTGGAGTTGAAAAGGGCCTTGTTTAACGATACAATGAGGTCGGCATCATCTGAACTGAGTGTATCCCCAAAAGCCGCCTTAAACTCCGCACCATGAGGATCTGTTAACGTAAAGCTATCTTTATCCCGGATTTTGAGATTAAACTTCCGGTCATACAGGCGGTCATCCAGCGAAAGGAACTCAACAATAAACGGAGAGTCATCATAGAGTTCGGTGGTTCTCATTTTACCCACACGGTACATCTCCACATCGAAATCGAGATGATTCAATGCTTTATCAATGAGTATCTGAGATTTTATTACTTCAATTTCAGCCGCAATTTTATTGGTGGTAACAAAGACATCAAAATCTTTAAATAAGTTACTGTTTGGCACACCCTCTTCGATATCAGCAAGCCTCAGGCGTGATACACTCTCATATTTTGGTGTAACATATTGTAAGTACTGACTCATTACGAGGTAGCCAATAACCATTGCAATTACAATAAGTGGAAGGCCGCGCAGGTATGGTTTTAATATGCGTAAACTTTCTTCCATGATTGTATTCTAAAAAGCGTTAAATAATATGGCTACTGCTGTTGCAACCGATGTAAACGGAATAATATTGGAGAGCTGCCTGTCAAATCGTTTCGCGTTTTTTGCCGGGACAATCACTACATCGCCGGGATACAGGGCGATGTTTCTCTTCAGAAAAGAATCTCCCTGGCTGAGATCAATATTTGCCACATGTACA
Source organism: Balneolales bacterium (assembly GCA_007125355.1). Lineage (GTDB taxonomy): Bacteria > Bacteroidota > Rhodothermia > Balneolales > Cyclonatronaceae > SLDG01. The sequence continues at coordinate 2,197 of SLDG01000065.1, forward strand.
TCCTGACCAACCTGGCGAAGTACTTTTATCTGTTTTATATCCGCATAAAATTCAAACCCATTTGCTCTTGCTATAATATCGAGAAGGCGCGTTTGCTCCGTATCCATAGTAACAACCTGCGGATTTCGAACTTCCCCAAGTATGCTAATCTCCTTATTCATGACCTTTACATCAACTATCGGGTTAACCAGCCATTCGCCAAATCGGGTAGCCAGTGAGTCCTTCAGGGCAACTACGGTCATGTGCTCAACATGCATGGTGCCCAATCGCGGAACCTCTATATTCCCGTTTCTGTCTACAAGCAACCATTTACCATATACTTCATTTGAATTATAGATACCATAAACAGAACCTATACTCAGTTCGTCATGGCCCCATACACTAATGTTTACTTTATCATCAACCTGAATATGGTACTGGTATTCGGGGTTATCGTAAAAAACACTGTCAAGAGCTGCAACGGATGTATCAGGCCTGCC
>SLDG01000277.1 GCA_007125355.1 Balneolales bacterium
ATCCCCCAAAACTAATCCTTAATAGAAAATACATTCTTATTCCTGCATTTTTTGGTATTTTGACATTTCGTTAATCTAAGTGCCTGAATTTAAACAAAAATCTGTATACACATGTCGCTTTACAACACGATTCTCGATGATTTAAAAACCTCAATGAAAGCCAAAGATGAACTTCGTACATTGGTACTTAGGTCACTTAAAGCAGCCATGCTTGAAAAAGAAATCAGCGCGCGTACAGAAGGTAAAGCTGTCAGCGTTTCTGATGAAATGGCTACAGAAGTAATCGTTAAGGCGGCTAAGCAACGGCGGGATTCAATAACACAGTTTGATCAGGCCGGCAGAGAAGATCTCGCTGAAAATGAGAGAAAAGAGCTTGCCATCATAGAATCCTACTTGCCTGAGCAGCTTAGCGAAGACGACATTCGATCTATTGTAGATGAAGCCATACAACAAACCGATGCCGAATCTATGAGAGATATGGGGAAGGTAATGGGTAAGGTAATGCCAAAGGTAAAAGGCAAGGCCGACGGCGGATTGGTTAACAGTATCGTTAAAGAACGCTTATTGTCATGAATTTCTTTGATATTATTGTCTTGGTTGTATTCGCCTATTTTGGATTTGCCGGCTTCAGAAATGGTTTGCTCCGCGAGGTCTTTGGGCTCGCCGGCGTAGTTTTGGGATTATTCCTCGCCTTCCGGTACCTTGACCCGCTCAATAGTTGGTTCATTCATATGACCGGCATTGATGATATGTATTCCCCCATCATTACATTCGCGTTAATTTTCTTTGCGGTAATTTTGGCTGTACATCTTATAATTATCGCGTTTGAATACGTTATTGAATTTGCATTTTTAAGCATGCCCAACCGGTTATTCGGCATGGCATTCGGAGTACTTAAAAGCAGTTTGTTTTTAAGCATTATCATGTTGCTTTTAGCCGGGTTTAATGTCCCGGGCGAGCAGACCAAAAGAAGTTCCGCATTATATCCCGTTATATTAAGCGTGGCGCCTGTTACCTACAATATTGTAGGCGCCGTATATCCCGGAACCGAAGATTTTTACAACAGCATTCAGGAAACATTAGACAGATATCACATAGAAAATTTCAGATAAGCTTTTCATGAGTTTTTTACCCGTAGAACAACAACTTGAGGTCATTAAAAGAGGCGTAACGGAGATCATCCCCGAAAACGAACTGATTCACAAACTCAAGCGCTCCATTAAAACCGGCAAACCACTGCGTGTTAAATTGGGGTGCGATCCGACCCGTCCCGACCTTCATCTGGGGCACTCCGTAATCCTTCGCAAGCTCAGGCAGTTTCAGGATTTGGGACACCACGCCATTTTAATCATTGGGGATTTTACCGCCACAATCGGTGATCCCACCGGACAGAAGAAAATGCGTCCTTCTTTGACTATGGACGAAATCATGGAAAATGCTAAAACATATTTCGATCAGGCTTCACGCATTCTGGATGCCGAAAAAACAGAAATCGTGTATAATTCTGAGTGGCTCGGCAAGATGAATTTCAGCGATGTTATTCGATTGGCCTCAAAATATACACTCGCCCGTATGATTGAACGCGATGATTTCACTAATCGATATGAAAACAACGAGCCTATTGCGCTTCATGAGTTTTTATATCCCCTTGCACAGGGTCAGGATTCCGTGCATCTGAAATCTGATATCGAGCTGGGTGGTCAGGACCAAAAATTCAACCTGCTTGTAGGGCGCGACCTCCAAAAAATTGACGAACAAGAGCCACAGGTTTGTTTGATGATGCCACTGCTTGTGGGTACCGATGGTTCGGCCAAAATGTCGAAAAGTTACGATAACTACATCGGTATTGATGAGCCATCCAACGATATGTACGGTAAATTACTGAAAGTGCCGGATGAATTAATCTACACTTATTTCGAGCTGATTTCAGATGTGCCGATTGATGAACTTCCGGCCATAAAAGAAAAAGCCGAGAAAGATCCGCGAAATGCAAAGCACGACCTGGCTCTGACCATAACGCGCATGTACTATGACGCAAAAACAGCACAGGACGCGCGTGAGCATTTTGAAAAAACGATCATCAAAAAAGACGTTCCCGATGACATCCCTGAATTTCCACAACAAACGGGTTCTTACCGATTAATTGAACTCATCCGCTCAGTGGGATTTGCCCCGAGCAATGGTGAGGCACGGCGCCTGATTCAACAAGGCGGGGTTTCTGCTGATGGGAATCAAATCAAAGATGTGAATACTGAAATCCATATCGATACAGAAACTGATTTTGTATTAAAAGTCGGAAAGCGCAAGTTTGGTCGAATTATTTGCGAATAAACATTAGATAGCGCCGATTAGTAATTACTCTTTCGTTTCTTCATCATCAATATCGATAATGTCGGCATCAACTTCTTTGTCTGTTTCGTATTCTTTGGTGCGTTCCACTTCAATTTTCACATCATTGGCAAACATCGCGAAAGCTGCAACCGCGCTGAGGATAGGGTGAAATAACATCATGCCGCCCATGCCAATGGCGCCAAAAGTAAGAGGGGTTTCCAATAAAACTTTACCATCTTTATTCTTGATGGTAATTTTTCTGACACTGCTGTCTTTTAACAGCTTTCGAATCTCTTCTATAATTTGCTCGCCACCGGCAATTATCTCATCAAAAACAGTTGTCGCCATAACGTTTACCTCTGCAATTTAAATTTTTATGAAAAAAATCTGTAAGGATTTCCATTCTGTTGACTCAGTTTACGTAAAAAGAATAAATAAGGTTCAAATGTTATGCTATCACATGCTTACTGCGCATCTACCTATGGTGTGGATGCTAATATTATCGATGTTGAAGTCAACAGCGCCGGTGGCACACCAAATTATTTTTTGGTGGGACTTCCCGACAGAGCTATCAGCGAAAGCCGCGACAGAATTAAAGCCGCGGTCAGGAATTCGGGAGCTGAAATGCCCCGTTGCAAACTTACCATAAATCTTGCACCGGCAGATTTACCAAAAGAAGGAAGCGCATTCGACCTGCCCATCGCTATCGGGCTGCTCGCGGTTTCATACCAAATAAAAAACGAGCGGCTTAACGATACGGTAATCCTCGGCGAACTCGCACTTGACGGCAAACTCAGGCCGGTTAAAGGTGTTTTGCCCATAGCCGTAGAAGCCCAGAAAAAAGGATATAAAAACCTGGTTATCCCAAAAGAGAACGGGCCTGAAGCTGCCGTTGTAGAGGGACTGAATGTGTTTCCATTTGAGAATCTGGAGCAGGTTATTTCGTGGTTTAACGGGATGTCTGATGCAGAACCACTACATGTAAATGCAACAGATTTCTTCAAAAACGGACAAGCTGCATATCCCATAGATTTCAGTGATGTAAAAGGCCAGGAAAACGTGAAGCGTTCTATGGAAGTTGCAGCGGCTGGCGGACATAATATAATTATGGTCGGCCCGCCCGGTTCAGGTAAAACCATGATTGCAAGGCGACTGCCAACAATTCTGCCCCCGTTATCATTAGATGAAGCACTTGAAACCACAAAAATCCACTCGGTTTCGGGCTTGATGAAAAACGGAAACGCGGTAATTACGCAACGTCCTTTCAGGTCGCCCCATCATACAATTTCAGATGTGGCCTTGGTCGGCGGCGGCAGTATTCCGCTCCCAGGTGAAATATCACTCGCGCACAATGGTGTGTTGTTTTTGGATGAATTGCCGGAGTTTAAACGTCCAGCCCTGGAAGTACTCAGGCAACCGCTCGAAGATGGTTGTGTAAATATCTCAAGAGCGAAGATGAGCGTCAGTTATCCCAGCAAAATTATGCTTGTGGCTTCTATGAACCCTTCACCGGCCGGGGATTGGTTTGATGATGAAGGAGCCGGCGGGGTCACATCCGCGCAGATGCAACGCTATTTGAGCAAAATCAGTGGTCCGTTACTCGATCGAATTGATATTCATGTAGAAGTTAATAAAGTCAGTTTCGAGGAACTTGCCAGTAAAGCTCCGGGAGAATCCTCAGAGGATATCCGGAGCCGCGTTATTGCCGCCCGTGAAATTCAGCATAAGCGATTTATGGGGATGAATGTGCACTGTAATGCGCAAATGAGCACAAGGATGGTCAGAAAAATCTGCAAATTAACCGATAGTGGCCAAGCATTGCTGAAACAGGCCATTACTTCTATGGGATTATCGGCCCGGGCTTATGACAGAATTCTGAAAGTATCCCGTACGATTGCTGATTTGGATAAAAGCGAACAGATTGAAGCCGCGCACGTAGCCGAAGCCATCCAATACAGAAGCCTCGACAGAGAAGGTTGGCTGGGGTAAATGGCAGTTTTTTATTTTGAGGTGCTGGAGAAAGTCCTTCGAGGGGACATTATTTACTACACTGCTGGTGGCGACCATGGTAGAGACGCAACGCATTGCGCCTCTACCAGTGGTTTTAATAACGAAAAATTATTATTAATAATATACATACAACCAATAAAAAGATTCATCCAAAAAATCGTGGTAAGATAAAAAATCTGGTAACGATTGTTATCGGATTTGACTTACAAAGGCTATGAGGTTGTGCAGACCATCCTTCGAGCCTGCCCTGAGCATAGACGAAGGGACGCGGCAGATTAGCATCGATACCCCGAGAGCAACCCTAGCCACCGCTTGGCTCAGGATGACTATCAACGACAAAGCAAGATTAAACTCTCAGTTTGACTATATTTTTTTCACCATGCGTTTACAAATAAACAGGTACGCGAAAAACGATATGCCAGCACCTTAAAAAAACATGCCAGGTAAATGATCATTCTGTGAATTAATCTTATTCGAAATAGTTATTTAATTCATTACATTCAGTCAAACTATAGTCCTGATCTATTTACATCTGAGTGTAGAATGTCTCTCAAATTAAAAAACCTACCGGCGATTCTCTGTACATTGTTCTTCTTGGTGTCGTTGCCATTACATCTCAACGCGCAGCAGGCCGACTCAACAAGCAGGGGATTTCTGCCATTAGGCGGGTTTGATTCTGATGGCGGGTTTGGTGCCGGACTCATGTTTCAGCAGGTTGTTTACAATGGCGTAACCGAACCCTACAAGAGGCTCATAAGAATCCGCGGAGATGCGAGTCTCGTTGGCAATATTTCTTTTAAATCCGATTATGAAAAAAGGCAGCCTTCCGGAAAAAATATTGCAGTTACTTTTCTGGGACAGCGTATCGCCCGCGCATTTTTTTTCGGTACTGGTTCTGGCACAGCATTTGAGCGGCCTCTTTGGGATGCCGGTTTTTATGACTACGAGCGATGGTATGGTTTTCTTTCAATCGAAAGGGGTATCCCCCTTGCTACTGAAGGCAGCCTGGTTCGGTCAGAATTTATTTATGGCATTCAATCGGAGTTTTTGCATACTACGGAATCCGATTTTAACGCATTATATGAATTACGTCCCGATGGTTTCAGAGGGGGATGGCAGAATCAATTTACGGCGGCACTTCATGTTGATTACAGGAACTCTGTTTTCCGGCCATCAGATGGGTACAGGTTGAATGTCAAAGTGGGTGCTGTTCAGGGATTGCTCATCAATGATTTTAGCTCATTGAATTTCAAAGCTGATGTATCACACTACCTTTCATTTAATGTCATAACTGATATTGTACTCGCTACCCGGTTTCAGATGAAACAGACCGTTGGTAAAGCCCCTTTTTTCGCACTTCAAAATTTGGGCGGTCCGGATGATTTAAGGGGATTTCCGTTCGAGCGCTTCCACGATTATGGTGCTGCTTTTCATAACATCGAGTTACGAACATGGCTAATAAAGCTTCCACTTTGGAATATGGAATGGGGCGGACAATTATTTTTTGATGGTGGATGGCTTTATGAACATCCCGGAAAAATAGATTTTATAAACGAGTACCATTGGTCCATAGGATTCGGTGGGATATCCACTTTTTTGACATCTGATTTCCTTATCCGTGGGGATATTGGTTTTTCTAATGAAATTTGGAGGATTTCTGTGGGGGTTGGCTACCTTTTCTAAACAGGAATTTACATCCCCCTACACATTCGACTTCTCAAAAATAGAACGCATCATTACCCTGTACTCGGGAGTCAGGCTCAACCCTCTTCGTTTCATCATTCTATCTGCTACTTCCATAGCCTTATCGAATTTAAAAATTTCTTCGCCTTTTGGCCCCATCCACCTGAATGACTTGATTAGCTTGGGGGGAAATGTTCCCGAAAAAATATTACTCGATACCCCACAAACAGTTCCGGTATTTAAAACAGTGTTAATAGCAGTTTTGGAGTGGTCGCCCATTATAAGTCCACAAAATTGCAACTCTGTATCCACTTCTTTTCCTGTTTCCCAGTCGACGACTCTCACATTACTGTAATTGTTTTTGAGGTTTGAATTATTCGTATCGGCACCAAAATTGCACCATTCGCCAATTACAGAGTTACCAAGAAACCCATCGTGTGACTTATTCGAAAATCCCTGAAAAACCACATTATTAATTTCACCTCCAACTTTGCAATGCGGTCCTACAGTTGAACCGCCATAGACCTTTGCGCCCATTTTAAGCACGGAATGCTCACCTAAAACAAACGAGCCTCTTACTAAGCAGCCGGCCATCACCATAGAATCATCCATTAAAACAACCGGGCCGTCTGAAGCATTAATTACAGTGCCCGGCTCAATCTGCACATTTTCCCCACAATAAATTTGAGTGGAATTTTTGAAAAACACTCCCTCAAAATTGTCGGGATTAATTTTTTTAAGCCCCGGCAAAAGTCTAATATCCTTTTCGATTTCTCCCGCATTCACACTGAAGACAGACCACGGTTGTGCTAAAAGAGTTCCGTTTTCGATATCATCAAAATCTATATCTGAAGTGTTAATATTCCCCGCTTTAAACAATTTTGCGCTCCTGCTTCCACTCATTTTCACCACAACGGGAATGTTTTGTGATAGTAAACCTTCATCTTCTTTGAGGGGTTCAATTGCTTTTAATACATTCGCATCCGGTAGAAAACGGCCATTAATCCAGATGCAATCATCATTTTCATCAATTTCAGGTGAATCAAATACACCCTCCATCTTGGGTTTTAAAATGCGGGTAAAGCGGTCTGTCTTTAGGCTTAATAACCATTTTTCATGGATTTTTAAAATACCTGCACGTAAATCGTCACACGGGCGTGTAAGCGTCAGGGGTTTAAGGCTACCTGACAGACTGTCTTCAAAAAAACATATTTGCATAAAACTTCTCTTAAATGAACTGTGAATTTGTAATTTACAGGGTATTACGAGCAGTTAAAAACATTTTTTAACTTCCATTTAATTCAGTAATTTTAAGTCTGGGTTATAGGAGGGGTATATGTTACGTATATTCCTAACAATAATTCAGTAGTTAATTAAGCCTTTGTAGCTATAACTTTTGTTCAAGATTGAAAACAAATCGCTATTTATAGTGAAAATTAATATGAATAAAGAGATACAGATGTATTGTGAGAAAAGAATTTGGGCAAAATACAATCAAAACAAGCAAAAGGCATAATAAATTTTATCGGGTAATCAACTAAACGCATACATATCTACAAATTAAATACTATAACTATTAATCATAAAAACTTATGTGCGGAATTGTAGGATATATTGGCCATAGAAACGCTGTCGACGTAATCCTAAAAGGGTTAAAGCGACTTGAATACCGCGGGTATGACTCTGCCGGAGTTGCGATTTCAAACGGAAAATTAACCATTCAAAAATGCAAAGGAAAAGTTTCTCAGCTTGAGAAGCTTATAAAAGCAAACTATCCACATGGAACCATGGGTATAGGGCATACTCGCTGGGCTACTCATGGCGAACCCAACGATGTAAATGCTCACCCGCATCAGGCAGGTGATTACAAGTTTGCAATTGTACATAACGGGATTATCGAAAATTATGATGCCCTAAAGAAAGAGTTGATTCAAAAAGGTCATTTTTTTGAAGGGGAAACCGATACAGAGGTTCTTGCTCATTTGATTCAAGAAGTAAAAAAAGTGGGGCTTACAGACTTTGAAACCGCTGTTCAGATGGCTCTTAATCAGGTTGACGGTACTTATGGCCTGGCCATCTTGAATCTGGATGAACCCGATAAACTCATCGTTGCACGCAAAGGCTCTCCTCTGTTGCTTGGTATTGGAGACAATGAAGTTTTTGTAGCTTCCGACGCTTCGCCTATCATTGAATACACCAAAAAAGTTGTTTATTTGGATGATGATGAAATGGCCATTATTACGCCCGATGGTTATCAGGTAAAAACAATCAGCAATATTGAACTGAGTAAGGAAGTTCATGAGCTTGAGATGAATATCGAGCAGATCGAAAAGGGTGGTTTTCCACATTTTATGCTAAAGGAAATTCACGAACAGGCGCAAACAATCTCCGATTGTATGAGAGGTCGCCTGATGGTGGATGAAAACCGAATTGTACTGGGTGGTATTTCTGATGTACTCGACCGGATTGTGAATGCAAAGCGCCTTGTAATTGCAGCCTGCGGTACGAGCTGGCACGCGGGTATGGTAGGTGAGTATATGTTCGAACATATGGCAAAGCTTCCTGTCGAAGTAGAATACGCTTCAGAATTCCGTTACAGGGATCCGCTAATCGGCCCGGATGATGTTCTGCTCGTAATCTCACAAAGCGGTGAAACAGCTGATACTCTGGCGGCCCTGAGAGAAGCTAAGGCCAAGGGAGCTTTGGTAATTGGAATTTGTAACGTGGTTGGTTCTACTATTGCAAGAGAAACCGATGCTGGTGTGTACACGCATGCCGGCCCTGAAATCGGGGTAGCTTCGACCAAAGCATTTACCGCTCAGGTTACCGTTTTGGCTATGATGGCTATTCTGCTCGGACAAAAAAGAGGTACACTTACTAAAGAATGCTCAAGAGATATTATAAAAGAGCTTAACACCATCCCCGCTAAGGTTGCTCAAATTCTTGAGAAACTTGATGATGTAGACACTATCTCCAGATTATTTGCATACGCTTCTAATTTCCTCTATTTGGGTAGAAGCTACAATTTCCCGGTAGCACTTGAAGGTGCTCTGAAACTGAAAGAAATTTCGTATATACACGCAGAGGGGTATCCCGCTGCCGAAATGAAGCACGGCCCAATTGCCTTGATTGACGAACACATGCCGGTAGTGGTTATTGCTGTAAATGATCATACGAACGAAAAAATGATCAGTAATATTGAGGAAGTTAGAGCAAGAAAAGGACGCCTAATAGCCATAACCAACGAAGATAACCATGATGTGCGCAGGCTTGCTGAATTTAGTATTACTGTGCCTCAAACACACGATAGTCTTTCACCTTTGCTAACAGTAATTCCATTGCAGTTACTTTCTTATCAAATTGCTGTATATCGCAAATGCAATGTCGACCAACCTCGTAACCTTGCCAAAAGCGTGACGGTTGAATAAAGTAATTTGATTTCTCATACTAAATCGGATTCATTAACTTTCAAATAATTGAATGCGGTTTTTTTATGGAGTTACGTATCAAAAATATGGTCTGTCCGCGTTGCATTAGTGCAGTAGAGCAAGCCTTGCGTGAATCAGGACTCAAACCTGAATCTGTTGAATTAGGCCGCGTAACCCTGAATGAAAGTCCGGATAATAATCAACTTCGCGTTTTAGACGGTAAACTTGAATCAATCGGATTTGAGCGCTTAGAAGGCACACAGCCCAAGCTCGTTCTTGATATCAAGAATCTCTTATCAGATTATCTCACTGAAATTGAAAAAGGCAATGAAATGCCTAAAAAGTCAGAGTATTTGTCTGACAGGCTTTATAAAAATTACAGCTATTTGAGCACCCTCTTTACACAATACGAGCATATTCCAATAGAAAAGTTCTGGGTGAGATTAAAAATCGAACGTGCAAAAGAATTATTGGAAGAACCCCAAAACACCATCAGCCAAATTGCATTCCGGCTTGGATACAGCTCCTCTCAGTACTTTTCAAATCAGTTCAATTCCATCACCGGAACCCCACCCTCTCAATGGCGAAACAAAAACAGTAAAAGGTCCGGCCGCCAGAATATTTAATATAATTTTACTTCGCGCCTTCGCGCTTTTGTACCTTCCCACATTTGCGTGAAACCAAAACAATCCCCAAAATCTTTTCAAGAATTATGTTACTTTATCCGGTAGTATTCCAAACCTAAAATGTAATCCATACAGCCATGCGCCGCGTATTTCTTCTGATTGTATCCATCATTTTACTCACAACCTGCACTACTCAAAAACCCGAGCACGCAGAACCAACAAGCGCTATAGAGTTTGTCCGGTCACACACAGCTGGACTTGTTAGCTCGCATGGCATCATAAAAGTGAACCTCGCAAATCCCCCTGAAACCAAACCCGAAAGAGGCACCCGGTTTTCATTTAACCCATCTATCAGAGGCGAGGAATATTGGATAGACGACCACACAATTGCTTTCCGGCCCTTTTCCCCGCTGAGACCCGGAACAAATTATACCGTTACTTTTGCCCTTGGTGATGTTGCCGACACTCCGCAGCATCTTAAGACAGTTTCATTTGCATTCCAGACACTCAAACAGGATTTGGAAGTCAGAATAGACGATATTTCGTTGAGTGGCGATAGCGGTTATACCATAAAAGGTTTTGTCATGACTGCGGATGTATCAAGTGGTGAACAAGTTAAACAAACACTGAGAGCGACAATTGACGGGCGTCAGGCTCCAATTTATTGGCCCGATGATTCTAACCGAACAGAGCATCCCTTTGAAATACCAAATATTGATCGCTCATCTTTCGATATGATTTTAAAAATTTTATGGGATGGAACCGCAATAGGAGCGCAAGCAACCGGAAAGCACGAAATACCGGTACCTGCAATCAATCGCTTCACTTTGCTAGATCACAGAATGCAGTATGGAGAAAATCCACATCTCGAATTGGTCTTTTCTGATCTGCTTGATGCGAGACAACGCCTGACCGGTTTGATCAGGGTTGGCCAATCCGATCAGCTGAATACCATCATTCAGAGAAATACCATTCGTGTTTTTTATCCAACCGATGAAACAGGTACACAAAAAGTGATTGTAGAGCGGGGAATTAGAAACGCGGCAGGACAAAGCCTTGAATCACAGTCAGAGTTAGAAGTTCGTTTCCGACAAATCCAACCTGAACTAAGGATTTCCGGCAGAGGTGTAATTTTGCCAACATCGGGGCCAATGCTCATTCCGTTTGAAAGCATCGGCCTTGGTGCGGTGGATGTGCATGTTGAGCGCATCTATGAATCAAATATTATTCAGTTTCTTCAGGTAAATGACCTTGCAGGGAATCAGGAAATGCACAGGGTTGGGTCGCGAGTTGCAAATACTACATTTCCATTAACCACACTTGGCACATTTAATCCCAATCGGTGGTCATCTTTTGCGCTTGACCTCAAGAAAATCATGGAAACTGAGCCGGGAGCAATTTACAGGGTTATATTGGGATTCAGGCCGCATCACAGAGCAATAGAATGCCCGGATGATGAACAAGTTACTTCATTTGCCGGGCTCGGCGCCGAAGATTGGCTGTTAGATGCAGAAGAAGAACAGGAGTGGTGGAATAACTACAGCTCGTTTTGGTGGTACCCAGATCACAACTGGACAGAGCGGGAAAATCCGTGCGATGTTTCGTATTACACCCGTGAACGCTGGGTGAGCAGAAACCTGCTTGGCTCCGATTTGGGTATTATCGCCAAAGGTTCTGATACAAATGAAATGCAAATTTTTGTCACTGATCTGGCCACAACCACCTCTAAAAGTAATGTAGATTTGACGTTCTATGATCTCAGAAAACAAGTTCTTAAACAGGCAAAAACAGATAGAAATGGTGCTGCTAAAGTGCAGTTACCTGAACAACCATTCCTGGTAGAAGCAAATGACGGTGCCACAAAAGGCTATCTACGGCTTGGCAATGAAAGGGCATTATCATTAAGTACCTTCGACGTTTCGGGTACCGAAATTAAACAAGGACTCAATGGTTTTTTGTACGGAGAACGGGGCGTGTGGCGTCCGGGTGATTCTCTATTTGTGACATTAATTATTGAAGACGCATCCAATCAGTTTCCTGAAGGACATCCGGTTCAGTTTGAGCTGAGAAATCCACAGGGACAGCTGATGGAAAGGCGCGTTCAGACACAGGGTGTTAACGGTTTCTATACGTTTAAATCTAAAACAGAACCGGCAGCACCAACCGGTAATTGGCTGTTAACTGCAGGGGCGGGTGGCGTTTCATTTACAAAACCAATCCGCATAGAAACCGTCAGGCCAAACAGGCTCGACACCCAACTAAAACTTGAACAGGATATTATCACATCACCGAACCGTGAGCTTTCCGGTAATTTAACATCTCAGTGGTTGCATGGAGCACCGGCATCACAATTAAAAACCGATATTTCGTTAACACTTTCGGGCTCGCCTATTCGTTTCTCTAATTACAGGGAATTTGTATTTAACGATTTGACGCGGTCTTTCAGTTCTCAAACAGAAACGATTTTTGAGGGAATGTTAGACGAGTCTGGCACAACGGAGTTTCGTTACACATTGCCGGCATTATCTGAAGCTCCCGGAAGAATAACCGGTAGACTCAGCACCAGAGTTTTTGAAAAATCGGGTAATTTCAGTACGCATCGTTCCTCTTTTGATTATCTGTCTTATCAGCATTATGTGGGATTAAGCCTGCCTGAACCTGACCCTGAAACGGGTGGGCTTGATCCTGATGATAATCACGAAATACGAGTGGTTACATTAGATGCCGATGGAAACCCTGTCAGCAGAACCGGGCTTATTGTTACGGTGTATGAAATGGGGTGGAGATGGTGGTGGCAGCAACCAACAGAGGGAAGCGGGATGTATATCTCAACGGGAAGTCTCGAGCCGATTATGAGCACTCAGGTGCAAACGGGTAAAAACGGCCACGGAAATGCCAGTATTTCTGTTGGAGATCAATTCGGCAGGGTACTCATAAGAGTCGAAGACCCGGAATACGGGCATGCCGCGAGCGACCTTGCGTATGTGGGATATTCATGGCGTCAGGATGACAGCGCGGGTGAAGGACCTGCAAGATTGGCCATCCGCTCAGACAAAGAAACATATACGACAGGAGAGAGGGCTTCAGTAACCTTTCCATCATCAGACGGCGGCAGGGCATTGATAAGCCTTGAAACCGGTTCTGAAATACTCGAAAGTTTTTGGGTGAAGACAAAGTCAGGTGAAACAAGTGTCAATATCCCTATAAAAGAAAACATGAGCCCGAATGTATACGCGCATGTGATGATGCTTCAACCGCACAGCGAAATGGCTAATGATTTACCCATCCGCATGCATGGCGTACTACCGCTGATGGTGGAGCATCCCGGAACAAGATTATCCCCGGAGCTTGCTGTTCCCGCTGAAGCAAAACCAAATGAACCCATGACGGTTCGAATTGAGGAAACACAAGGCAAGGCAATGACTTACACACTCGCGGTAGTTGATGAAGGACTTTTGAACCTCACGAATTTCAGAACACCAAACCCACATGCGCATTTTTACGCCCGACAGGCACTCGGAATTAAAACATGGGATATGTTCGACCACGTTGCCGGCCCGTTTACGGGAAGCATGAGCCGGGTTTTAGCGGTTGGCGGTGACCGGGAAATGCAAGCAATAAATCCCGAACAGAATATGACACGTTTTAAGCCTGTGGTTCATTTTGCGGGTCCGTTTGAACTTTCTGCCGGTGCTGAAAATACACATACGATTGATATCCCGAATTATGTGGGTTCGGTCAGAGTCATGATAGTGGCGGGTCAGGACGGTGCGTACGGAAATGCTTCAGAGCGGGTCACTGTTCGTCAAAATCTGATGCTATTGGCAAGTATGCCCCGGGTTTTGGGTCCCGGAGAGCGGGTTACGTTGCCGTTAACTGTATTTACCGGAAGCAACACTTCGGGCGAAGCGGAGATAAATGTCAGCACATCCACCGAAATACAGGTGCAGGAATCTGCCACTCAGCGCCTTCGATTGGGTGAGAATGATCAGCAGCTGGCATACTTCACTCTCGAAACCAAAGACACAACCGGCTGGGCTACAATAATAGCTCAGGCTCGCTTGGGAAGCGAATCTGCCTCAGACACTGTTCGAATAGAAATCAGAAATCCCAATCCACCCGTTACAAGAATCTATCAGCAGATGGTAGAGCCGGGAGATTCATGGGAATTTTTACCCGAACTACCCGGGATAGCAGAAACCAACGAAATATCGTTTGAGATTAGTGCTATTGCTCCTGTTGATTTGGAACGAAGAATCGGGCAATTGATTAACTATCCGCATGGTTGTCTTGAGCAAATTGTATCGTCGGTGTTTCCTCAACTTTATTTGTCTGCTTTCCAGAATCTTGACAGAGAGCGTACCGAGCAGGTGAGCAAGCACATCACAGAAACTATAGATAAACTGCGGTCCTATCAATTGCCATCAGGTTCGCTTTCTTATTGGCCTGGACGCAGCGGGGTGAATGAATGGAGCAATATTTACGCTTTCCATTTTTTAGTTGAAGCAGAACGAAAAGGATATGATGTTCCCGGCCATCTCAAAAACAATCTGCGACAAAATCTGAGTGCGGCTTCTCTGCGTTTCAGAACAGGCGATGAAGAACGTGGTAACACCATTCAGGCTTATCGTTTATATGCGCTTTCGCTTGCCGGGAATCCGGAAATGGGTGCCATGAACAGGCTTAGAAACAGCGAATCGCTTACTCCCGCCGCTCGTTGGCGTTTATCGGCTGCATATCAGTTGGCCGGACAACCCGAGGCCGCGGTAGATGTCGCACTTCGGGCATCGCGTCAGGTCAGATCATATCGCGAATTTGGATACACGTTTGGCTCAACATTGAGAGACGAAGCCATGATTCTCGAAGCATTAAGCCTGATGGACCGCCGGATGGAAGGTGTACAACTTGCAGAACGGATTTCCGAACAACTTTCAGGCCCAAACTGGCTGAGTACGCAGGAGACGGCATTCAGCCTGATTGCCATGGCGCGCTATCTTGAAAGGTTGGACATTTCTGATACGCTCGAAAGCTCCATTACATACGGTACCGAAGCGATACAAATATCCTCATCACAGCCGATTAATTCACTTCGGCTTGATCCACAGCAAAATGCCGGTCTCCGCCTTAAAAATACAGGCGAAGGTGTAGTCTATGCCCGCCTGATATCAACGGGAATTCCCCTTGAAGGTGATACAGAACCATCTTCAAACGGGCTTGATATAGAAGTTGTTTACCTGAATGTTGAGGGCGAACCCATATATCCTGAGCAACTACAACAGGGTACGGATGTAGTTATCGAAACCCGAATTACGCATCCGGGCACTTCGGGAACATACAACGAAATGGCGTTGACGCAAATCATGCCGTCAGGATGGGAAATCCACAATACCAGAATGGACGAAACGGAATTTGATGTGCCGGGTTCGTCATTTAGTTATAAGGATATCAGAGATGACAGGGTGCTAACGTACTTCAGCCTGCGACCAGGTGAAACTAATATTTATCGGGTGCGCGTGAATGCAGCTTTCACCGGAACCTTTTATCTGCCTTCGTTCCGGGCTTACGCAATGTACGATGAATCGGTTTACGCAAGCACCGGCGGCAAAACTGTTGAGGTCATCAGCGGTTTTTAGTGCCTAAAATCTGAATTTCGCGCTGAAGTGTTTCGCCTTGCCCATCCACAAGGGTTAAAGTGTAATGGCCGGGTTCTGGTGAGACCGGCATCTGATGGATTCCGCGTGTTTGCCCCAAAAAGAGTTCATCCAAATGCCAGAAAATAGTGGCATTTGGACTTCTGTGTGCCGCCTCAAATACGGTGCGTCCTTTTTGGCCATCGAGCTCAACGGGAATGTAAATTATGGATGAAATATCAGGATATATCAAATCCATCGTTGCTGTTGTTTTAGCAGGACGGCATCCCGCTAACCACGGCGGAAGCGGCTCATACACATTTTTCGCCCGATAATACCACTCCTGCACAGGAGGCAGAACAAACCACGGCCGCGATTCCATATCGTACATGCTGTAACAACTGCTGTTAACACGGTGCGTTCCGGCGGTATTTACATGAATATTCCGGTGATATGGACACAAGGCAGACTCTGTTCCCGGCGGTGGGATTCTTTTGTACTCGGTTGAAGGACAATCAGTTCCGGCGAGGTGGCCACTTCGGGTGCAGATAGCCGCGTAACTCATGTCGAAAACAGGCTCTCTGAACCAGCTTGTACCATCCAAAAGCTGAAATAAATCGAACATAGCCGGAGCGGCCGCCGATAGCCCGGTCAGCCCCGGACGCCCTTCACCGTCTGCATTTCCTGCCCACACAATTACGAGGTACTCAGGTGTAATCCCAACGGCCCACGCGTCTCTGAATCCCACACTTGTACCTGTTTTCCAGGCAATCCTTCTTGAGGTTACAAACTGATTCCAGTTTACCTCGCCGGCCGGCCTTACAGCTTCATGCATGGCTTCGAATGTGTACCAGATAGCCGAAGGATGCACCGGAAAAAGCTCGTTGTATCGGTGTCGATCACTATTTAGAGTGACGAAATTTAGTTCTATCTCTTTCCAGTGTTGTGTGGACGGGGAAACCGGCGAATAATTTTGAAGTGTCATCGCCATAGAGAGATAGGCTTTGGCTAAATCCCACATCGTAACTTCAGCTCCGCCCAAAATCAGTGTTAGTCCGTAATGTTCGGGGGGATGTCGCAGAGTTGAAAACCCCGCCATTTTTAGCTGATGGTGAAATTTTTGCACTCCGTATCCCTGAAGATTCCTGACGGCAGGCACATTCAAAGAACGTGCAAGAGCTTGTGATGCCGGAACAGAGCCGTCGTAAACGGGATTAAAATTTCTGGGCGCATAGCCCGCCACGCGGGTTGGCACATCGGGTACCAGCATATCCGGCAGCAGGTTTCCCTCATTGAGCTGCAAAAAATACAGCAACGGCTTTAGCGTACTGCCGGGACTTCTATCAGCACGGATGATATCAACCTGACTTCCACGGCGTCCCGGTTCACCGCTGTTTCCAACATAAGCCAATATTTCTCCGGAGTGTACATCAGCAATAAGCGCTGCTGTATGATGAATTTGATTCGTTTCAAGTTTTCTGCGGTGTTCCAGCATAACATTCGTTACGCGTCTTTGAAGATGCGCATCAAGTGTGCTGTGCAGGCGCCGGCCTTTTCCCCCTTCTGAAATATACCGGTCGAGCAGGTGAGGGGCATCCAGAGGAAGGGCATGCGGCCTGCCGGGCAGTGGTTCTTGTAGGGACAGTTGTAATGTAAGTTCATCCAAAAAACCGGCTGTGTGCATTCTTTTAAGTAACAGATTTCTCTTTTCCCGAAAAATTTCTTCATTGCGTCCCGGGAAAATCAGCGCGGGGCTGTTTGGCAGTACGGCTAAAGCGGCTGATTCTGCCAAAGAAAGCATCTCCGGCGGACGGTTGTAGTAGCGCCAGGCTGCGGTTTCTATCCCAACCACATTTCCCCCAAAAGGAGCATGCGTGGCATAGAGTTTTAGTATTTCTTTTTTGGGATACCGCAGTTCAAGCGAGAAGGCCAGGAAAATCTCTCTTATTTTTTCGGGGATGGTACGGGGCGGATTCCCCCTTGAAAGCCGGATAACCTGCATGGTTATGGTACTGCCGCCACTGACCACCCGGCCGGTTGCCACATTTTGACGTAGTGCCCGAAATAGTGATACGGGATTTACACCGGGGTGTCGGAAAAAATACCGGTCCTCAAATAAAAGAAGGCTTTGCACAAAATCGGTTGTGAGTGAATCCGGTGCGGGAAAGCGCCATTGTTCGTCATCCGCAATGCGCGCGCCAAGAAGTTTGCCGTTTTTATCCTCTACAATGGTAGAATATGGCTTATCAAACAGTGGATCCGGTAAAACAATAATGGCCCAAAGCAGTCCAGCCGCCGGAATTATAACGGCAGCAAGAAGCAGGCCAAGAATTGTTTTCTTTAGCATGACCGTTTCAGGTATGGGAATTTTTGAGAAAGAATATCAGGAGGAATCCGGGAACCGTTTGGCCGGTTCAAGCTCGACGATGTCGCGCCCTTTAAATTTTACAACCCAGGTTTTCCATCGGGTGTAAAAAAAGAAGCGAAAAGTGCAGAAACTCAGCACAATATCCATTGTCGTTGCAGCGCCTTCCTCGTTGATGTTAATCACATCCACAGACGGTACTCCGGTATGATAGCGTTTGGGCGCTGAACCATGTTCACGTTCGAGTTTGTCAATGGCTTTATCCCGGATTTTATCCACATACATTATCGACTCCTGCTGAAAATCGAGATACGTTAGAATCTGTCGGTCGGTTGGGCCATTTTTACCAGCGGTAAAGAACAAGTCGAAAATTTGTCCGCCGCACGACCAATATTCATCTCCTTTAATTTCATGAAAGGTTAAATGTTCACGGAGATGTTCAATACTGTCGAAATACATACTTAGGAATCTGCAGGTTTAGCAGCGAAGCCGGTTTCAATCGCCCTTAACACATACTTGCCAAGCACATCAAACTCAAGATTTACCAATGTACCCTTTTTGTATTGATTCATGTTAGTATGATCCCAGGTGTAGGGGATAATCGCCACGGTAAAATTATCCATTTCGAGCCTTGCGATGGTCAGGCTGATGCCATCTACAGCGATACTTCCTCTGGGTACGAGATAATGGGCAAAAGATGAATCGAAGCCAATGCGAATAAGCCAATCGGCGCCTTCATTTTCTACAGAAAGTACTTCGCCGGTGGTATCCACATGGCCTTGAACGATATGGCCATCCAGTTTTTTTTCTAATGTGAGGGAATCTTCCAGATTAATAACAACCCCTTCTTTCAGCTTTCCAATGGCTGTTTTACGAAGAGTTTCTTCTACTGATTGAATTGTGAACGTTTCATCTGTTTTACGTACGATTGTGTGGCAAACTCCATTGATAGCGATGCTGTCGTCAATTTCAAGCGTGGATACCAATTCAGATGCAACGGTTATTTCGAGTCCGCCTTTTAAAGGGGATATTTCGGTAATTTTTCCGGTGTGTTCAATAATTCCTGTAAACATAAACAATAATAATTGAGGGGTTTCTATGGGTAATACTTTCTCAGCCTTTACGCGGCTAATCTCAAAAAACGAGATAAAGAATCAGTAATATAATCATTATCCAACCTGCAATTATGGTGCTTTTTTTCTGTTTTGGGAATTCATATCCGCAAATAGGGCACGCCTCAGAAGAAGCATCCACATCCATAGCGCAAGAAGGACATTCTGTTGTTTTCATAAAATGAAGTTATGCAAAGGAATCATGAGATACTCCATTTTTTAAGAAGTAATCAATCGATTATTGAAAAGATATCTCAATGATTTTATATCATTCTTTAGAGTAAACTCAATGTTTAAATTAAAAAATTTGGGATAATTCTCAGATTAGAGATTTACAACAAATACCAAAATTAATCAATATCCTGTTCAAATGCTCTTCCTAACGATGTTATTTGCGGACTAATCGAAAAAAAGCCCGATTATTCTTAAAAATTCGCATATTACTATTCGACTTGAATAAGTATCAGCGGACGTGTGAGTGAAAGCAATGATTAATGGACATAAGTTTATATTTTTGAGTTGTGCGACTGTTAACATAAACGCTCATTATTTTATACTAAAAAGCAACGATTTTGTACAAATTCGTTCTTTAAATCAAAAGGCGCCTTGATTCTGAAATTATTACATAGACATCTGCAAACCATCGTGGTTTTCGCCGGAAGCCTTTTTGCTTTCCTGATGATTACCTATGTCGCACTTGTGTATGCAGAACACGGGGCATGGATTATCATCTTTTCAATCGGATTTTTGTGTGCTTTGGCAACAGGACTCTATGTAAAAAGTACTGCGTTGAAACTTGTTTTATTTCACGTCGGTGCCGCACTTTTTGCATTCGCAATATTTGAATCATTTCTTGAATACACCTTCCAAAAAACATTTTTTGGAGGAAAAATGGTAAATGAAGGTGGTTGCTATGAACCCGGATATTACGACTCGCATCCTTTTTTAGGATATGGTCCGGGCAAGGATGGTGAATATTCTTGTATTAAATATATAAATGATGAACTGGTTTACGATGTAACCTACACCAGAAAAAACGGATTAAGAGTTGTTCCTGCCAGCAATCAATACTCGCAGGATGCTGCTATTTTTTTGGGATGCTCATTCACTTTCGGCGAAGGCCTCGGGGATCACGCGACAATCCCCAATCAGTTTAATCTGCATTCAGGTGGACAATACAACGTGAAAAACTACGGTTTCCACGGGTACGGGCCGCATCAGATGCTGAAAAACATTAAGCAAAAAGTACGCAGTGATATTGAAGGTATGGATGGAAATCATGTGGCGTTCTATACATTCATCCCCGACCACATTAAACGAGCTGCCGGTAAAACCAAATGGGACAGAAGCGGCCCCAGATTTGAGATCGAAAATGATGAACTTGTTTACAAAGGAAGTTTCAACTTTCAGTCGCCTGAATATTTTGGCCAATCGAACACGGTCAGGCGTGTGCTAACAGCCTTGCAAAAATCCCGTATTTATTATCAGGTTTTTATTGCAAGGGATGTGAATCAGAAAGATTTAGATCGCACCATTGCCATTATCAGCCGCTCAAATCAACTATTATCTGAGATGGGTGTCGATTTCCATGTGGCTGTTTGGGATTTGTACCATATAGGATATGCATTCCACACGCAGGATGATTTTGATTATTTTATTGAACAGCTTGAGAAAGAAAATATCTCAATGCTTAAAATCAGCAGCCTCATAGATTCGGAAAGAATTCTCGATTATACATTGCATCAACATGATGCCCATCCTAATGAAAAGGCCACGGAACTTATTGCCCGAGAACTCAGGGCGTTGTCTTTGGGGATTGGTAGCGCATCCCACATTTACACAGATTCCCTAATCCCCTGAAGTGCCTTTTTCCCTTTTTCTGTGATACGCCATTCCGGCAATCCAGAAAATAATCCCTGTAATTAAACCGGGATAAAACGGCTCGATACCAAGCCAGGCATACGAGTAGAGATCCTCATTAGTAAGCACGCCCATAAAAAGCCAGCCAGAGGCCACCCCAAAACACGCCGCCATGGACGGTACCACCCAGCTGGATGGCAACCTGAAAAGAGGCAGAAATGCACCAAGAACCGGAATAAGCATAACGGGAATAACCACCGAGCCAATAACATACCACAGTTCAATGACGCTTGGGAACAGCATGAGCAGAATAATACCCGCCATGGCGGAAACAAAAACACCGACTCTCGTTAGAGCCACACCGGATGAATATCCCAAAGCCGGTTTAAGGACATCACGCCCGAGTGTTTGGCCGGCGAGGAATAAAAAACTGTCTAAAGTGGACATAATCACTGCAATCAGCGCTGTATAAAATAAGCCCAGTAAGCCGGGTGGCAGTAATTGATTGGCCATTTCGGGATAAGCCAGAATGGGGCTTTCGAGTACGCCGGCATAAAGCGCATACGCGTACAAGCCGGTGCCGAGTGTGAGCAGGTCAAACAAAGCCCAGAATCCAACAGATACAAAAATTCCCTTTCGAGCTGTTTTCGGGGATTCTGCCGCCGCCGCCCGCTGATGAAACCCCGGATCAACGAAAGTCCACAGCGCTATAAAAAACCATACCATGATGTACGAAAATGGATGCCCGCCGGTGATATCGCGGTGTGTTTCGGGAAGCTGTTCCCAGATTACAACCGGTGAACCCAATGTGTTCCAGGCTGCGGCAAGCAAAATGATAAACCCGGCGTACATGAGCACAATTTGAAGTATATCTGTTCTTACCACGGCTTTAAAACCCCCAAAACTCACATAAAAAGCGGAGAAGAAGGCAATGATAATGGCATAAAGCAACCATGTATCATCCCCACTGATACTCTTCATGAGAAAGCCAAGCATTAGGATGTATGGTGCAGGATTTACCAATAAAAATACCCCAAGTGCGCCCGCATAACCTGCTTTGTTGCCATAGGTTGTTTTCATGGCTTCGGGGATGCTTAGTGCCGCATGCGAACGAATTTTCGGAGCCAGCCAAACCGCGTATAAAATGGCGAAAACATAAAATGGGAACCCAAACAAAAGCCACTGCGAAATCCCGAATTGAAACGTGTATTCACCAACACCCAAAATGCCGCCATACCAGGTAGATACAAGCGTAGCCACAAAAGCGGGCAGAGTTAGTTTTCTGCCGGAAAGTAAAAAAGAAGTTTCGGTTTCTGCTTCTTTCGTTTTTTTTCTGAGAGTCAGAAAAATCAGCAAAAGAAAATACAGTGAAAGCGGAAGCCAGTCTAACCAGATAAAAATCATCTTGATTTTGTCATTAATAGCAGCGAACCGGACTCATACGTGATGGTAATTTCCTTCTCTGCTGCCTCGTTCGAAGAACCATCCCTTAAACCATTTTCAAGGTGCTCATTATTGAGTGGATATTTTAGTCCCCTGGTGGTAATCCCATCCACACGACCGCTCATTGGGAAGAGCGAAATAAGGCTGCCCGGTTTGGTTTTCATACTGAATTGTTTTGGCAGGATGCGGTAATTCAGATATTTATCTACAGCCAATAAGTCTGTGAAAGTATCCTCGTAGCGCAGAATAACAGACAGGTTTTTTAAAGCATGGTCTAATCGTTTGCCCGTTGCACCACACACAATTACTTCGGTTGCTTTTCTGGCGGAAGCGAGTTTCAGGGCTTTTTCGAGGTCGTTGCTTTCCTGGTCAGCATCGTGTATAATGTTGAAGTTATGGGGATTTTCCGGAGTGAAACTATCCATGTCTCCGGTAATGAAATGAGGGGTGAATCCATGGCGTAAAAGCGTATTTGCTCCTCCATCTGCAGCAATGAGTAAATCACAGTTTTTTAAGCACCGGTTTAATACCCTTTTTCCGGGGTCTTCTCCATTGCAAACAATTACCGATTTCATTTTCCGAACAGCGCTAACAAGATTCCGGTTAAGAATAATATGAGCCAAAGAAAAATAGGGCCACCTAAGACAACGGCAATGACACCACCAACTATACAGGCCCCGGCAAGCACGCTGCTTTTTAACCCCTCAAGCGGATTTCTTTCGTTTGTGGCATCATTCAGATTTGTTTCTGCATAGCGGAGCGCATCTGCAGTAATTTTTGGGAGCCGAACCAGCATATCAATAAACTCAGGAGCACCGCGCATCAGTTCTTTTCCCAAAGCGGTCGGGCTAAGCTGCTCGTTAAAAATGTCGTTTATGTGTTTTTGGGATACTTTGGGGATGTCGAGTTTGGGGTCGAGCATGAGTCCCACGCCCTCGAAAGTAACAAGGGCTTTAACCATAAGTGTCATTTCAACGGGGAAGAAAACACGGTGGCGTGCTCCAATTCCGAGCGATTCTACAATCATTTTACCCATACTGAAGCGTCCAAGTGGAGCCTGAATGTAAAAACGGCGCAACAAATCGGTAACCGAGCGCCTGAATTGATGGATATTTCCTCCGCGTCCTACACGAGCCATAGATGAGAGGTATCTGGCGGCACCGTCAATATCACCGGTGACCAATGCGTGGAAATAATAAAGCATTTGACGGCGGGTTTTGTCTTCAAAACGGCCAACCATCCCAAGATCAATAAATCCTACTTTACCGTTTTTCAAAATTAATAGATTGCCTGGATGTAAATCAGCATGGAAAAAACCGTCTTTGTACAACATTCTGATGATACCAATAGCCCCATTATCAACTAATTTATTTCGGGTCTCCAAATCCAGTTCATCGGTTTTTGGATCGCCGGGTTTGAAGCCTTCCAGCAGCTCCATCACCATCATATTCTCATTGCTGTATTCCCTGTAAATTTTAGGGAAAACGATGTCAGGATATTCAATAAAGTTCGCCTGAAAGGTCTCGGCGTTATCGGCTTCGTTAACCAAATCGACCTCCTTGACCGTGTAATTGCAAAATTCATCAATCAACTGCCGTGGCTGATACTGCGAGATGATGAGTTCAAGAAAATATCCCAGCATTTTAAGCAGATTAATATCGGTCAAAATGGTATATCGGATGCCCGGCTTTACTACTTTTAGCACAACTTTCTCGCCATTTACTGTTCTTCCAACGTGTGTTTGGCCGATAGATGCAGACCCGAGAGGATCAGGGTCGATGAAGCTAAACACTTCATCAATGGGTTTATTGAGATTATAAGAAATCAATTCCTGCATAATATCGAACGGTACCTCAGGGAGTCTGTCTAACAGGTTTTTTAGCTCCTCTGTAATATTTCTTGGAAGAATATCTGTCCTGAGAGAAAGAATTTGACCGAGTTTAATATAGGTAGGCCCAAGCAGTTCCAGACGTTTTCTGAGCTGAATAGCAAAAGGCTCATTTCTGATTTCTTTACTTACAAAAGGGCGGAACATGATGGCCCAGAAACGGGCGGTAAATGAACGCATTCCCTTTTTTCTGTCGGGCGGAAGCGCATTTCTATAGGCAATTACACCACCGAGAAGTGTACCGATAAGATGGCGTTGAATTTGAAAAAAACGCCTGAAAATACCCTTATAAGGCGCAAGAGGATCTACCTTGTATGGCGATTCCCGCTTTTCTTTACGGTACAGCTTAGCCTGCTCTTTGAGCTCCTGAATATGCGGATCTTCTTCATGCGCTTCACTTCCGTTTTCGGATAGTTTGCGCCTGCGAAATTTATCCTTAAACTCTTCTTTAAATGACTTTTTGGTTTGCTCCATGGGCAGGAATAAATGATTGTACTAACCTGAACCCATAATACGAAAAAAATCAGCAATTAGGGGGTAGTTGGTTTATTAGGTTTATTTGTCTCTGTCTTAATTAAATTAGACACTAAGCCACAAAAGACTCAAAGTTCACAAAGGGTTAGCAAATTTGATTTTCTATCCCAATAAACAAATAAACGAATAAACTACAAACACTATCGAACTATAAATAAAATCGATTGAATCTGCTTCATTACGAAGACTGAATTTGAATTTAGCAACAAACCTCACCCAAATCGATCTGCAAGCCTGTTTATCAAATAGCCGCTTTCGGTTAATGCTTTTTCTGCGAAGGTTCCGAAAAATGTTGCGGCTTCTTTAAATTCGCGGACAAAGGCTTCTTTATCCCCCTTTTTTACCATGTTGGCGAGATCAGAATGATGCTCTGCAAAATCCTGAAGAAGGGCAAGGCGTTCTTCATCAGAAAAAACAATATCGGCGTACAGCCATGGATCCTGAGCGAAAATACGTCCGGTCATCATCAATTCTGCTCTGTAAATCGGACTGCTGAAATCGAGCATGTCTTCGGGATTCATATCATGACGGTTCATGAACGAGGCATGAAGCAGAGCAACAAAGTGTCGTAATCCCTGTACCAAATGCATGGCGCGATCGTGTAACTCAGGGTCGGTTTTCTTGATCCTCATCCCCCATAAACCAAATTGCTGAATCAGCCAATCAGCTTCGTTTGCTTTGCGCCCCTCACAAACAACCATCAGCTGTTTAGATAAATTAGGCACATCCGGGCCGTGCATCGGGTGGAGTCCAACTACGGGTCCATCGTGGTATTGAAGCATTAAATCCAGGTAAGCCGATTTTAAACTGGTGAAATCTGCCAGTATTTGATGCGATTCCATCATTGAGCCGATTTTTTCAATAACAGACTCGGTTTGATGAATAGGCACGGTAATAATTACAGCGTGAGCCCCACTCAAAAGAGTTTTTCCATTTCCCCAATCATCACGATCCAAAACTCTTACCTCATGGCCGGATTGCGTTGCCATTTTTTTATAAAGGCGTCCCATTCCACCGCCGCCGCCAACCAGCAAAATGGTTTTAGGCAGTTTGGTAGAACTCGGAAAAGAAGACTGGCTTTGGTTTGCCCTGGAGGCGCTCATAATCATCCTTAGAAAATCCTCTGCCCATTCCGCATCCAGCCCTCTGGCCATAGAGGCTTCTCTGAAACTCCTGATTTTATCTGTTTCCCTGTCAGCTACATATACGGGAATACGTTTTTTGATTTTTGTTTTTGTTACTTCTTCCACAAGGTCACGACGGCGAGCAAGCAGGTCAAGTATTTGGGTATCAATACTATCGAGTTGTACCCTTAGGTCATCTAACATGAGAATTCTCTTTGATCAACTTAGATTTTTTTATTGAGATGAGAAATATAACCACGGTAAAAGAACCGAACAATCCAAAAGCATTCGTATTCTGTAAATTGTTGAAATAAAAGCGCTTCCATAAAATCCAATTAGGAAGCTGATTATACTTTTTGGTGAGATATCATGATCAGCCGAAGAGATTTAACTGTTGCATCCACAATTTATATTTGTTTGTAAGGATTAATGGTTTTACTTTGACCGGACTCATTAAGTTGGGTTGCCGTTTTTTCATTATTACTTGAGAGAGTAAAACAAGGACTTGACGGCTTTTATTGAAATATACCGCAATGCTTTTGTTCATTGTTCAAGACAACTACATATTTTTTCAAACGGAGAGCTTTGCTCTGTTATGAATATGTTATTTACTTGTAATTTCAGCCCACCTCAATGTCATAATATAACGGAACAACAACTAATCTATATGTAATGAATCCACTATTAACCAAACTAACATTATTTTCAGTATCTCTTTTTTTTCTCATTGGCATATTCTCTTTTAGCGGAGCTGTCGCCCAGGAAGACATCGAATGGTACGATGGAACCTTTAAAGTTAAATTAACACCGGAAGGCAAACAACAGCTTTCATTATCTAAATCAGGAGATATCCAATTAACAGGTATTGCTTCTCTTGACAATCTTGCGACTCAATTCTCGGTAGAGCACATGCAGCAAGTATTCAGAACGGATCCAAGATTTGCCGAGCGCCACAGAGCTTACGGAATCGACCGCTGGTACAGGGTAAACTACAAATCAAACGATCAACTTGAATCTGTACTCACACAGTTTGAAATGAACCCTTTTGTGGAAATTGCAGAGGGTGTTTCTAAAAGACATTTGATTTCAGATCCAATGCCGTTAGAAGAGATGATCGACCTGATGAATTTTGATGACCCAAGGCTTGGCGAACAATGGCATTATAATAATACAGGCCAAACAGGTGGTACACCCGGTGCAGATATCAATTTGTTCCCGGCATGGGCACAAACCACCGGAAGCAGTGATGTGATTGTTAAAGTGATGGACTCGGGAATTGATTTCAACCACCCCGACCTGGATGGAATACTTTGGGAAAACCCGGTTCCGGGACCTGAAAACGGATACGACGGCGATTTGCACGGTTGGAATTTTGTGTTTGGGAACAGCGATATTATGGATCAAAACAACCATGGTACGCATGTTTCCGGTACGATTGCAGCGCGAAATAATAACGGAATCGGTGTTGCGGGGATCGCCGGTGGGGACGAAAATGGCCCCGGTGTAAAAATTATGACTGCTCGTGTATTTGCCGGAGCAGGTGATCAACCCGGTGGTTTTCCAGAGGGATTTGTTTATGGTGCAGATAACGGAGCGGTTATTTCCAACAACAGTTGGGGCGGTGGCGGTTTCTCTCAGGTATTGAATGATGCTATTACCTATTTTATTGACAATGCAGGTTACGACGAAAATGGAAATCCTGTAGGAGCCGTTCAGGGCGGTGTTGTATTCTTCGCTGCCGGTAATGGTAACTCATCAACACCAAGTCAGCCGATTGCTTCTAACCCGGATGTTATTGCAGTTGCTTCTACAAATCATGAAGACCAGAAATCATGGTATAGCCATTTTGGAACATGGGTTCACATGTCAGCACCGGGTGGTGAAACAGCTTTTTCAAACGACCCCGAGGGTGTTTTAAGTACCACACGTAATGGCGGCTATTCTTTCTTTCAGGGTACTTCAATGGCATCACCGCATGCTGCCGGTGTAGCGGCGCTCATAGCTTCAAGATTCCCCGGACTGGAAAACGATGAAATTATTGAGCGTATGTTGTTTACAGGGGATGACATCGATGATGTTAACCCGAATTTTCAGGGTCAGCTTGGTGTAAGGATAAACGCCGGACTTGCGCTGCAGGAAGATGATGGCGTTGCACCTGCCGATATTACTGATTTAGCAGTAGAAGGGCTGCCTGCAGAAAACTTCATTTCACTTACATGGACGGCACCCGGAAATAGTGGTATGGAAGGTCAGGCATTCAGATATGACCTCAGATACTCAACTGAACCAATCGATGCATCAAATTTTGATGATGCTGAAGCATTTGAAGATATTTCCCGCCCGTCTTTGGCAGGAACAACAGAACGTGTGGATGTAACAGGCCTAACACCACTAACGACCTATTATTTTGCCATAAAAGCAAGGGATTTCTTTGGTAATGTTGCAGATATATCTAATGTCGTTGTTCAAGACACTGATGGTTCACCAAAAATGGATTTGAGCTCAACACAGTTTAGTGCAGAAGTTGAAATTGGAGAAACTATTGATCAAACTCTTACCATTACAAACACCGGTGAAGGTTTATTATCATTCATCTTTCCAAGATATGTTACAGAAGGTGTATTGACGTACGATAACACTGCGCCTTTCCTCGCCCGTGCTGCTAAAGTTGAAGATGCCTCTATGGGCAGACAGGTAGCTGAGCGCCGCATTATTGAAAGATATGAAGCTGGTCATATTTCAAATCCAAATAATGCAGAGCAAAGAGTTATCGATGCTTACCTGATTGAAAAAGATCGTGAGTTTTCTAACGCTACTCTAAACACAGGAAGCACTGGTGAAGTTATAGAGTTTGATGGATTCACGGCTTCGGGCGGTGAATTTTTTGATATCACCGGAGATGGTTTTTCAGGTGAACTGACTGCAGTTGTTGCTGATTTTGTTATTGATACCGCTACAGGTGGTACATGGACAAATGATTTTGCCATTTTATTTACCACCGAAGAAGTGGTTAGTACAGAAACTGTAGTATTACAAGTTGGTGGTTTAACGCCCTATGGTCCGGCCGGAACTCGTATCCCGTGGGGAACCGG
>SLDG01000155.1 GCA_007125355.1 Balneolales bacterium
GACGGACGCACGTATGTTGATTTTTTAATTGAGCTGGAACCGGGGGCTTCGGTTACTGCAATGGAGGCTGTGGGATTAAATCTGCTCGCTGGCCGGTCAAATATATACGCAGCCCGAATTGAAGTGGAGAAAATACCTGAGCTTTTAGCTACTCCGGGCATCAAAAAAATAGAACTTGCTAAACAGATGAACTTGCGCCATAATCAATCTTTACCGGCTGCAAATGTTCCGCCGGTACATCAAGGGGTTGACTTGGGTATGCCGGTAAAAGGCGAGGGCGTAATTGTGGCAATCATTGATAGCGGTATTGATATTAACCACCCTGATTTTATGGATGAAAATGGAACAAGAATTCATTATCTGTCTGAAATTATACACGGGGAGTTGGTATCATGGACTAAAGAGGATATTGATAACAACCCTGAGTTAATTATACAAATAGATGACGATGGGCACGGAACTCATGTAGCCGGATCTGCAGCTGGCGGTGGAAAAGCTAACGCAGAATTTGTTGGTGTAGCACCAGAGTCGGTTATTTTTGTTAGCAAGCTTTTAGGTTCTTCAGTAGATGAAAATAAAGCCGCGAGTCGTGTAGGATTTACTACAGACGTTATAACACTGTATGAAGCTAATGTAGAAAAGGCACTTGAATTGGGACTTCCCATGGTTGTAAATATGAGTTTCGGTCACAATTATGGACCACATGACGGAACAGAATTGATGGAACGGCTAATCAGTGAATACTCTCAGGAAGGATGGTTGAATGTTGTGGCAGCGGGCAATGCTGGAAATATGTTCATTCATGCAGGTGCGAATATAAACGATGATAATATCTATCAGACCATATTTAAAGCATTTAATAATACTTTAGATTGGAGAAATGTGATTGTAAAAGACGCTTGGTTTACGCCTGGACTCGTTGAGGAAGTTCGTTTAACAGCATGGGAAAATCCGGAATCACAGATATTTGAATCTCCTTGGGTTGCTGCCGGAGGATTTGAACAAGAAATGTTCACAATAAATGACTTTGAAGTAGGAATGAGTATTGACTTTGAAACTCTTACGGACTCCGAAAATGGTGACTCGAGGATTTTTATGGGAATACATTCAGATGATCCAGAACCCTATATTTGGTATTGGACAATTGAATTTAACATGTCGGGAACAGAGGGTCGGATTGATGTTTGGAATAATGAAAATGGATATTTCTTCCCCACAAATATTCTTAGTAATAATAATCAACACCTTGCAGGTGGGTTAGAGTATTCGGTAGGCCCACCCGCAACGGCTTTTAATATATTTTCTGTCGGGTCAACAGTTTCCAAAAATAGCTGGCTTGATATAAATGGAGAGGAACAAAATGCGTTAGTTAACCCACTTCCAGGATCAGAGGGTGAAACAACGATTGCGGAGATTGGTGCCAGATCTTCCTTTAGTAGTCTTGGCCCAACTCGTGATGGGCGGTTTTTGCCAAATATTACAGCTCCGGGTGAGATGATTTTTAGTGCACACTCCGGTGATATCCCAGTAGAATATTGGGATCCAACAAGGATTCTTTTTAATAACCATGAGTATCAAGGAATAGACGGTACCAGTATGGCTGCTCCGCATGTCGCAGGAATTCTTGCTTTAATGCTTCAGGTTTATCCCGAAATGGATTTCGATACAGCTTGGAATATCTTAGAAACTACTGCTTTGGTGGACGAATTTACCGGCTCGGTACCGAATGTCGAGTTTGGATACGGCAAAATCGACGCCCACGCCGCCGTAAAGCTGGCGGCACAGCTGGCAACAAACCTTCCGGGCGAAACCGAGCTTCCGGAGCGTATCACCCTTGAGCAAAATTACCCCAACCCGTTTAACCCAGTAACGCAGATTCAGTTTGCCCTGCCCGCAAGTGAGCATATCACGCTCGATGTGTATAACGTACTGGGTCAGCGGGTTGCACGCCTGGCAAACGATCTATTTACGGCCGGTACACATACGGTTGCTTTTGACGCATCTAACCTTGCCAGTGGAATGTATGTCTATCGTTTAAGCTCTGAAAACGGTACTGTGCTAACGCGTAAAATGACGCTCATCAAATAATAAGACAAAAACGCGTATTACATGTAAAATCGTTTAGTACGCGTTTTGATTAATTTTAGGAGTTACACTATGAACACCATAGCTAAATATCTAATTTTTTTACTTACTGTCTGTATAACTTTAATAGCATGCGACCGACAAACACAAGATGAACCAAATCTTGAAATAGAAAAGACCGAAGAGTTAGAAATGACTGAAAACAGACAAAAAATGGATGCCCCGCTCAGAACTGAACTTCGTAAGCGTGACGCTGCAGAAGACAACGGAATGATCAGTTTTATGCTTGAGCTGAATCAAGATCCAACCGATGACCTACGAAAAAAAATGACCGATGCGGGCGTGGAAATTCGAAGCGAGCATAACCGAATTCTGACAGCCCGTGGTGGAGCCGACGCCGTCCGCAAATTATCCATGATGGATGAGGTCAGGCGTATTGAAATGGCTCAGCGTGTCTCTCCCAGAGAGGAAGATTAAGTAAAATAAGTAATTGTTTCTGGCTATTTTTTAATTGTACTAAACTGAATCAGAATTAATGATTAGGGTTCAGGAAATGCTACTGCAGTTAGAGA
>SLDG01000251.1 GCA_007125355.1 Balneolales bacterium
ATCCCCATGTTCAGCGACAGGGGAGTAAAAGCAGCCAATTTTTCTCTGGATGCAATTCGATCGTTCTGTGCATTTATCGGGAATCCCCAAAATGCTTTTAAAAGTGTTCACGTAGCCGGTACAAATGGCAAGGGGACGGTTTGCCACATGCTTGCCTCGGTTTATCAGGAGGCAGGGTACAAAACCGGTTTGTACACATCACCACATTTCGAAAAAGTAAACGAACGCTTTCGGGTTAATGGCGAGCAGGTTGAAGATGCATGGCTGATTTCCTTTTTGGGGATGTATGCCGTTGATATCCTTAGGTACAAACTCACCTTTTTTGAAATCACAACGGCATTTGCATTTTGGTACTTCAAAGAAATAGAAGTAGAAATTGCAATTATAGAAACCGGTTTGGGTGGCCGATTGGATGCAACAAATATTATCCATCCCGAAATATCCGTCATAACAAGCATCGGACTCGACCACACGGATGTTTTGGGGGATTCGATCACAGCCATTGCTGTTGAAAAAGCGGGAATTATAAAAATGGATACGCCTTTGGTGATTGGCGATCTGCCGGAAGAAGCGCGGGTTGCCATCCAAAATAAAGCAAATGACCTGAATGCTACGACCTATGATATTTCGGGATTGGAACCAACGTGGGATGATTCAATAGTACGATTTAAATTACCTTTGACTGAGTCAATGATTGAGATTAATGCGGGCTGGATGAATCCTGTGCAGGCATTGAACGCTGCTATTTGTGCTCAATCTGTGACTGTGTTATCTAACATTTTTCCTGTTTCTGAGGAAAAATTGATTTCAGGACTCAGCAATTTTGAAAAAAATACTCAGTTTGGAGCCCGTTTTGAAAGGCTGATACCTACAGAAAACTGGTTTTATGATGGTGCTCATAATACAGAAGCACAGAAAAAACTCGTGCAAACCATCCACAAAAACAAGTTTAAAAGACCGTTTATACTGGTTTTTTCGGTTATGAGAGACAAATTCACAAAAGAATTTCAGGATTGGGTTTCAGAATTTGATGAATTGTACTATTTTTCAGTAAATTATGAGCGATCAGCAACTTTTGATGAAGTTCAAAAATCCCTGCCAAACATCCGGGAGTTTAACCCCGAAACCTTTTTTCTCAGATATAAATCAGTAGTGGTAATTTTTGCGGGATCTTTCTATTTTTATGCAAAGATAAAGGGATTGATCAAATCGAATGCCTGAAATACAGGTCTGTTCCTCATACTATTAAGCATATTTCCCTAATCATTCCTTCTTGATACAGGGGTAAAACGCAAGCTCCCAACCATTTTTTAATGTAACCTTTAAGCTGTTAAGCAGCATAATATCAAGCATATACTACACATGCCAGATTCTCAGACTGTTGATATCAGTGATATCGAAACACAGGATTTAAATACCAAATCTGTAAAAGAATTACAGCAATTGGCTAAGAAAACCGGGGTAAAATCAGTAACAGGTTTAAAAAAACAGACCTTGATAGACCGCATCAGAGAGGTCGCTAAAGAGTCTATTGGTACCGCAGGCAAGAATTCATTCAAGAAAAAAAGTACCATACAGGCCAGCCTTTTTGCAGACGACGTGAAGAAAGATGAAAAGCCAAATGATGATTCCAATGTCATTAAGTCAACTCTTTCTTCAAGTGTAATTCGCTCTTCGAAAAAGAAAGCAACCAAGACTATTGCTAAAAAAGAAACAATTAACAAAACTGAGCAGACACCGGTAAAAAGCAAGGAAGAAGTGCTTAAGAAAGCTGAGAAATTCGTCGAGCAGCAAAAAGCGGTAGAGCAGAAAAAAGCAGATCAAAATGCTGCTCAAAAACCCCTGAATAAGCAGGAAGAGGATAAGCCAAAACCTGTAGAAAAAAAGCAGGCAAAAGCGGATCCGGCTAAAAAAGAACCGCCTAAAAAAGAAGATTCTGACAAAAAAGATGCTCAGCAGAATAATCAGCGCCCGGTAAGAGATAGTATTCCGGAGTCTGATGCTGAGACCCTTGAGGAAAGAATTGCTGAGATTACACCTAAGCTTGGCGGCTACCTCATAAATGAGGGCACGCTTGAAATTCTGCCTGATGGCTATGGTTTTTTACGATCGGTGAATTATAACTTTTCGGCAAGTCCGGATGATATTTATGTATCACCATCTCAAATCAAGCGCTTTGCTTTGAAACAGGGCGATACCGTTGTAGGCATTATCCGCCCACCGAAAGTAGGCGAGCGTTATTTTGCGCTCCTCAGGGTTGATGGGGTAAACGGACGCATCCCCCGAAATATGGATGAACGCCCCGATTTTGAGTCTCTGTTGCCGGTGTATCCGAGCGAACGATACAAACTTGAGCATCATCCTTTTGAGTACACAACCAGAATGATTGACTTGTTTGCACCGCTTGGCAAAGGACAGCGTGCATTGATTGTGGCTCAGCCGAAAACCGGTAAAACCACGATTCTGCGTGGAATGGCAAATGCTATTGCGAAGAATTATCCGAATACGAAAATCATTATCATGTTGATTGATGAACGTCCTGAGGAAGTAACCGAAATGGAGAGAAATGTCGAGAATGCTGAAGTGGTAGCATCCACATTCGACATGAAGCCGGAAAACCATATTAATCTGGCAGAGTTAGTCTTCGAAAAGTGCC
>SLDG01000176.1 GCA_007125355.1 Balneolales bacterium
AAGTTGGGTTTGATGAGTCGTTTTTACTACCGGTTACCAACGACAGGGTTCCAACGGTTTATGTGGATGGTCACTACGTTCACAACCTGAGCCCTGACGATGATCCGCTTTTAGTAGCTTATCCCGAAGAGGGGCACCATGCCTATCAGGAAGAACGCTTTGGTGATTACGACGATCCCGCGGATGTTCACCAACCACTTGTTGGTGGTTTACCAACAGGACTCAGCCATCCCGAATTATTGTTATATCCTGCGGATGTTCAGCACTCCGGCACAATAGTGAACGGAATAAGCCGAATCGGACACATGGCAGGAGGGCAGTCGGCCTGGTGGGATGATGAAGACATGCCGTTTGATTTTACAAGAAGGTCGCAGGAATTTATCAAAGAGAACCGGAATAATCCGTTTTTCCTGTTGCTGTCCATGCCGGAAAATCACGTGCCAAGAATTCCTCATCCTGATTTTCTGGACACAAGTCCGCTCGGCCTTCGCGGCGATACGATCCATCAATTCGACTGGGTAGTCGGTGCTATCATCGAAACGCTCGAAGAACAGGGTCTCGCAGACAATACTATCGTAATATTCAGCAGTGATAATGGCCCCGTTTTATATGATGGCTATGATGACGGCGCTCTTGAAAATCACATGGATCATGATCCTAACGGCCCGTTCCGCGGCGGAAAGTATATCGCCTTTGAAGGGGGAACCCGAATGCCCACATTAGTGCAATGGCCGGCAGTAATAGAGGCCGGCCTGGTATCTGATGCG
Organism: Balneolales bacterium; assembly: GCA_007125355.1. GTDB lineage: Bacteria > Bacteroidota > Rhodothermia > Balneolales > Cyclonatronaceae > SLDG01. The sequence continues at coordinate 768 of SLDG01000176.1, forward strand.
ATTATAAGCCAGGTAGACTTTCTTGCTACGTTTGCATCATTAACCGGCGTTGAGTTGCCGGAGGGTGCCGGCCCGGACAGCCGGAATCTATTATCTGCATTCCTTGGAGAAAGTGAAAACGGCCGGGTTGAAGTTGTGCAGCAATCAAGCGACGGACTCGGAATTCGTAAAGGAAAATGGAAGTACATCCCGCCATCAGAGCGTTCAGACTGGGCGTATAATCGCCACAATATGGGTGACCCTAATCCCATGCACATCGAAGAGCTCACCAATCAGGCCTATTTATTCAATCTGGATGAAGATCCCGGTGAAACTCGAAACCTGATTGATGATTATCCTGAAGTAGCTATGGAATTGGCGAATTTGTTAAATGAGATAGTTAATCTTCAATAATGAAAAAAAGCCATTACTTCTCAAGAAGCAATGGCTTTTCTCGCTGTAGTGCAATTCTAAATTATTGATGGTTTCTATAAATTCTGCCTAATTGGGTAAGTTCACCATTTGAATTAAACAGGGCAGACGGTCCTAAGGGACCATGATTTGGATTTGAGTTAAACCACGCATAACGATACACAAAGTCAAGTTCATCCAAAGCCGGCAGCACTTCAGCCATAAAAGATATAATTTGTTGGGTAGTATATCGATTATCTGATACAGTCTCTGCCTGCCAATCTGCGACAGCAAATTCTGTTATCCAAATTGGTAATCCATAAAGTTCGTAAACTTCATGCAAATGATTCAGAAAATTTTGTGGGTTAGGGCCTCTGTACCAGTGTACACCAATAAAATCAACTCTATAATCGAGTTCATTTGCTCGTTCCATAAATTCTTGTAACCACTCTTTGTCTGCGTGTACAGGAGCCGGGCTTACTAAAGGAACATTTGCATTCATTAGTTTGGGCCACGCTTCTATTGCATCATCCACACTTAGATTGGCTTGTTCTACCGCATCAGGTTCGTTAAACCCTAATAAATAATGTACTTTCCCTTCTGCTGCCCATCCATTAACACGCTCTACAATAGTATCAATACCCGAAAAATTTCCCCATGCTCCCCAAACCATTGGTACAAACTCGACACTATTGTGCGGATAAACCTCGGGTAATTGATTCCCCCAACTGTAGTGCCAGCTCACATCTAATTCAGAAATTTTATTAAACCAATTGTTCTGGTCATTTATTGTAATTCCAAAACCCTTTTTCGGATTTAAAGTAACTTCCTCTGTGGGGTCATCATCATCTTCTTCTTCTATGGTTGGTGAAGTTGATGTATCACATGATAACAATAAAAGAACGGTAAGCAGTAAGCTCAGGAATTTTATTCGTGTAAACATAATTCTAAAAATTGATTATAGGTTAAGAAGTCGAATTTTCTTTTGGTAACGATAACATAAATAAAAGAAAAAGTGCTGATATAAACAAATTTTCTAAGATATTTGGGCAAAATGAGGCCTGTTATTCAAAATTGCTCTTTGGGAGCCGTTTGGACGGATTATTTGAAGAAACCAACGAAATATCTCAATTATATTCCTGCAAAAAAGCGCTTGCATACAACTCTGATAATTATTATAATGATAATGTTAACGATAACAATTAATGGAATCAGCTATGAAAAAAAAATACAAACTCTTAATTAGTGGATTGGCTTCTGCTTTTATGTTGATGTCAATTCTATCGGTAAATGCAATATCACAATCAGGTACTGTTACAGACGCAGATGGTAACGAATATGGAACAGTACAAATTGATGATTTGGTTTGGATGACAGAAAATCTTAGAGTGAAACAGTATGATGACGGGACACCAATTCCAAATCTTCAAGACAACGAGCAATGGGGTGAAACAACCGCAGGTGCATGGTCTCATTTTCAAAATGATTCAGCAAATGAAGCTAACTTTGGAATATTATACAACTATTTTGCTACAATCGACCCTCGTGGATTGTGCCCGGATGGCTGGAGAGTTCCTACCCAGCAAGATTTTGCAGCATTGGAAACAGCTGCAGGAATGCCGGCTGACTCTTTGGCTGCTGAAGGGTTCAGAGGTATAGAAGCTAATGTTGGCGGGAAATTGAAAGCCATATCAGAGTTATGGAGGGATCCAAATACTGGTGCCGAGGATGCTTTTGGTTTTGGTGCATTGCCTGGCGGAGCAAGATTTGCAGGTGGTTTTTTCTCAGACCCTCCAAGTATTGATGCATTTGGAGGAATGTGGTCAACTCAGGAAAATCCGAATAACCCGGCACAGGCATTTAGAAGACTTGTACGGTTTGACAATGAGGGTGTTAGGCGCGATGCAATTCCCAAAAACGTAGGCCTGTACGTAAGATGCGTTATTGATGCTTCTGCAGTAAATACCGAGACAGAACTTGATATCCCAAGGGATGCACAGCTCAAACAAAACTATCCGAACCCATTTAACCCATCAACAATAATAAATTTCTCAATGCCTGATCAAAGTCATGTACAATTGGCTGTTTACGATATGCTGGGCAGACAAGTAGCCATGCTCGTTAATGAGGTTAGGTCGCAAGGGCAGCATCAGGTAACATTCGATGCTTCAAGCTTATCGAGTGGAGTCTATTTGTACAGATTGAATGTTAACGGTCAATCTATAACAAAAAGAATGACTTTGTTAAAATAAGAACGATTTCATGTGAATTAGAATTGTAAGTCTTGAAATATTAGAAAGAGGAGAATAGCTCAATATTCTCCTCTTTTTCAGTAGGTATTTTTCTGCTGATACTCTTCCCTTTGCCTTGCTTGTATTAAAATTTCTTGGTGAATAGTCCGGATTATAGGGTAATCACATTTAAAACGTCGATTCTGATTAATTGAGACATGATTTCAAAAATTAAATTTTCATTTAGCACATACACTCCCAAAAAAAACTTGACAATTAAAAACATCAGAGTTACATTAACTCATGTTAGCGTTAACATTAAGCTGTAAGCGCTTTTGTGGTAGTATAAACATGCTAATTTAAACGAACAGAAAGATTTAACTGAAAATTATTTACTAACGCAACCATATCATGGATTTACTACTATAAGCATCTATGAGCTAACAATTAAACCTGCGGTAAAAAATTTTCTTTCATAAAATTTAACTGGATATGGTCAATAATATGGAATCTCAAAAATCAATGAAGAATGCCGGGTATTTATTACTGTCTGCAATAGCATTAATTTTTTTATTGATGCCGATAAATACTCAGGCGCAACCTGCGAGTAGTAATTTGTTTGATACCGGCATTTATTATAATAATGATAATTTCAGGGTTGCAGGTACAGTAAGAGATGCTTCAGATAATGAAACGCTTCCAGGTGTAAATATTGTACTTAAGGGGACAACAACCGGAACTTCAACCGATTTGGATGGTAACTTTGAGATAATGGTACCATCGCCTGCGGATACACTTGTTTTTTCTTTTGTGGGATATGTTACGATCGAAGTTCCAATTAATAATCGAGAAATAATAGATATCGCTTTGCAGCCCAGAGTTGTAACGGGAGATGAAGTCATTGTAATTGGCTATGGCAGCGTTGCCAGGAGAGATTTAACAGGTTCAGTTAGTCAGGTCTCATCACGAGATTTAACTCAGGTATCAGTTGCCAGTGCGACTGACTTATTACCCGGAAGAGTTCCCGGATTAATGGCAAGATCAACGACAGGATTACCAGGTTCTGGAGGTGCGAATTTGAGAATTAGGGGTTATAACAATCCTTTAATACTTGTAGATGGGGTTGAAATGCCATTTAATAGAATTGACCCTGATGACATAGAAAGTATAAGTGTATTAAAAGATGCTTCGGCTGCAATATACGGTGCGCGAGCAGGAAATGGTGTGATTCTTGTAACTACTAAACGTGGTACAAGAGGAGCCCCAAGAATAAATATTAGAACAAATATTAGTTTTGAGCAGCCTACACAACTCGTTACGCCCGTTAATGCCGCTCAATATTTGACAATGTTTAGAGAAGGGGAAATAAACAGTGGTTTAAACCCAACGGTGAGTTTAGAAGAAATTGAAAGATATCGATCAGGTGAACTTCCAAGTTATGATTGGTATGATGCTGTTTTCAGGCCCTGGGCACCTCAAAGACAAGTAAGCGGTAGTGTTAGTGGTGGCACTGATGATATTACCTATTTCTTATCAGCAGGGTTTCTGGATCAGGAAAGTGCGTTCCGCTCAGGGGATTATAATTTTTCAAGATATAATGTTAGAGCAAATATAGATGCGAATATAAATAACAACTTAAGTGTATTCATGAATCTGTCCGGTAGAATAGAAAACGTTGACAGAACCAGCGAAAGCATGGATGAAATATTTGGTTCGTTGATGAGGGCTCAACCATTCTATAATCCAGTAAACCCTGACGGAAGTCCAGCATATGCTGGTTTTGGTAATAATTCGCCTGTAGCAGAGTCTATGAGTGATGTTAGAGGATTATCTGAAACAGTAAATGAACGTATTGAAGGTGCTATTGGAACAACACTGCAAATACCGGGTATAGTTGGTTTAGAAGCCGAAGCAAGACTGAATTTTAGATTCATTAATAATGAAGCGTGGTCTAATAACAAGAGCTTTGAAGTATTTGAATATGATGCTGAAAATGATGAATATATTTTCCGTGGTGGCAGGGGTATTAATAGAGTAAACAGAAGTGATTTCAGAGATCGTTGGCTAAATCCTTCTATAGCTTTGAGATATGATGGAATTTTTGGAGATCACAGGGTTGCTGCTTTAGCACTTGCGGAATACATCGATCAATATCGAAGAGGATTCGATGCATCGCGTCTTGATCCGCTTTCACCAGATCTTCCATTTCTGTTTGCAGGAGATATTGAAGGTATAGATAACTTTGACTTTTGGAATGAAAGTGCAAGAGTAAGTTATGTTGGACGTGTGCGATATGGATATCAAAATAGATATAGAATTGAAAGTACTATTAGGGCTGATGCAACACATAAATTTGCGCCCGGCTCAAGATGGGGAATTTTCCCAAGCGTTTCCGGCTCATGGTCAATTCACAACGAACGATTCTTTAACATAGGCTTCATTAGCCAATTAAGATTAAGAGTTTCATATAGCCAAACCGGAGATGATACTGGTGTAGCAGCTTACAGATATTTGTCTGATTACATTATTAGAAATAACATATTCATGTTTGATGACCAAGTTGTCCGTCGTATAGCAGAGCAGGGGTTGCCTAACCCTAATGTAACATGGTTAGATATGACTTCATATAATGTTGGATTAAATATGGGAATTTTAGACAATATTGTTACAGCAGAAGTCAACCTATTTCGTAGATTTACCGACAATATATTTGGCACGGCTTTAGATGAGTTTCCATCTACATTTGGTGCAAATCTGCCTCCATTAAACATAAATGCCAGAGAAGACAGAGGATATGAAATTGAAGTAACGCATCAAAACAATATTGGCCGTTTTCAATATGCAATATCTGCTAATCTTTCTCACTCCAGAGAGCAATACGTAAGATGGGCAGAGCCGGCTTTTGATGATCCCGATGAAGCAAGGTTATTTCAAAGAGAAGGCAATTACGTAAACAGATGGATAGGATACCGTTCTGATGGAATTTTTATGACTCAGGAAGAAATTGACAATCATACGGTTGATCAGGATGGATTTGGAAATGCAACTCTTCGTCCGGGTGACATCAGATATATCGATTTAAATGGTGATGGAGTAATTGATTTCCGAGATCAAACAGATATTGGCCGTGGTCCATTTCCTGATATGTCTTTTGGTTTTACCATAGATCTAAATTATAGAGGTTTTGGGTTAAATGCTTTATTCCAAGGAGCATCAAGGTTTAATTTAAACGTAGTTGGGCGTGCAAGAGGGGCATTTGACAATGACGGAACACCGCACCTCTACCAATACAGATATCGTTGGCAACCGGATCCGGATAACCCAAATGTTAATATAAATCCCAATGCAAGGCTTCCGGCTATTGAAAATCCTGGATTAGGTGCAAACGCTAATAACAGTCTTACTTCTGACTTTTGGTTACAAGATGGAACGTATCTAAGGCTTAAAAATTTAAATATCTCATACACACTTCCTACACGCCATGTTCAAAGGTTAGGTGCAAGAAGCCTAAGGCTTTATGTTTCGGGTAGTAACCTGCTTACATGGGATCGATTAGGAATTTACAGTGGATCATTCGACCCTGAGGCTCCACAAACGGGAAGAGGTGTGTACCCAAATGTTAGAACATTTACGTTTGGATTTAATCTGGAGCTATAATATGAGTACTAATAAAGATTATTATACTAATAAGGATAACAAAGTTATGAAATCAAAAGCTGAACAACCATTTTTCATACAAATGAATATGCGAAGTATTATAGCTATACTCACGGTAGTGTTTCTAATACCGCTAATTACAAGTTGTGAGAGCATTGTAGACAAAAGCCCAAGAGGAAATCTAAATGATGATGCGGTTTGGGCAGATGAGCGCTTAGTTGATGCGTTTATAACCGATGTTTATGCAAATGCTCAAATAGGAAATAATGTTTTTCCCGGTAATGACAGATTTATAGCATTTTGGCAAACAGCCGCTAATGTTGCCGGTGCCGAGCACACACTATTTGCAGCATGGCAAGGACCTCTGTCTCAATATGCATTACTCAATATAAATGGAGTCGATAATCCGGTCCCCGATTTCTTTGCTCAATGGAGATGGATAAATATGCGGCGTGCAAATACAATAATTGAACGATTAGAAACATCTGATTTGTCTCCGAGCTTTGTCCAAATGAGAAGAGCCGAAGTGCGTTTTTTAAGATCATTTATGTACTTCCGGATGGTAAAGCGATATGGCGGAGTTCCTCTTATAACGCGTGCTCAATCGTTAGACGATCCAATTGAGGAGATTATGAGGGTCAGAAACTCTGAACAAGAAATTTATGATTTTATTATAAGTGAGATGGATGACATTTTAAATGATTTACCTTCTCATAGCGAAGCAGGAAGAGCAAACAGAGGTGCAGCATTGCTATTGAAGAGCAGAGCTGCTCTATATGCCGCAAGTATTGCTCGTTTTGGTGAAATGCAAATGGATGGGTTGCTTGGTATACCTCAAGATCAGGAAATGAATTATTGGCAAATTGCTTATGATGCATCCACACAGTTAATTAATAATGAACCATTTCAGTTGTTTAATCAAATCGCAGATCCTGTTGAAAACTTCAGAAGGATATTCGATGTTGAAAGTATGAACTCTCAACCGGAAGCAATTTTTGGTGAAGTATTTAATGGTATAGAGAAGTTTCATGCTTATTCTCAGCAATCCTTACCACAGGGCCCGGCTATAGTTTGGAATTCAAATTTCAATGTACTGTACGAGATGGTGGAATTATTTGATTTCAGGGATGGAAGCTCAGGTCAAATTCCACGCTCACAGGTTACAGGTCAGGAGTGGTCACTACAAGAATTCATCTTAGATAGAGATCCTCGCTTTTTAGCCTCTGTTTTCTACCCGGAAATGGAATTGTTCGATGAAACCATTTATTTCCACTCAGGAACCATTGTTAATGGGAATTTAGTAACTAATGGCACAATAGATGGCGTGTGGCCGGCAGTCGGTCCTCCAAGAAACAGAAACAGATCAGGATTGCACGTTCGTAAGCGCTCAAATGAACGTTTCGTAACAAGTGGTGATAATCCGGATAATAACGACATAGTTGTAATGCGTTTAGGTGAAGCGTATTTAAATGCAGCTGAAGCAGCTTATTATCTGGGGCTTACAGGCGAAGCTTTGCAACATATTAATGCAATTAGAAGCAGAGCCGGTATGCCAAACAGAGGTTCGATAAACGAAGACATAATTCGTCAGGAAAGACAGGTTGAGTTAGCTTTTGAAAACCATAGATATTGGGACTTGAGACGTTGGAGAATAGCTCATCAAGTACTCGATGGTTACAGAGCAACCGGTATTGAGTGGATTAAAAACTGGGATACCGGTAATTACCAAATTTCATTCAAGAACGTAGAAGGTAATGACAGAATCTTTATGGACAGGCACTACTATCTACCAATTGGAATAAATCGCGTTACCGAAAATCCAAATATGGTAGAAAATCCGGGATATGGATATTAAGTATCCTTAAATAATATTGTATTTATAAGAATCCTTTATAATCCAGTTATTGTGAAGGATTCTTTTTTTGTATACTAATTTGATAAGACAAAAGACCGGATGACTAAGCAAGATATTATCAATTTATCAGCGGTGTAATTCCGTTAATGATAAATTGAACACCAATAGTCAGCGCTATAAAGCCCATCATACGTGTTAAGGCTGTCATGCCGGTTTTACCAAGGTATTTTACAGCTTTGGGCGATACTCTTAAGACACCATATGTAGCGACACAAACTAAAATGATGGCAATGAGAATAGCCAAATGATCAAATAATCCCTCTGACTGAGACGCCAAACCCAGCACAGCAGCGATACTTCCGGGACCTGAAAGTAGTGGCATGGCTAAAGGGCTAAAAGAAATATCCATTTTTTCACTGGCCTCTCTTTCGTCGGCCCGCGATATTTTCCGGCCGCTTTCTTTGGGATTTAACAGAGAGAATCCCCAGCTCATAATCATTAGCCCGCCGGCAATTCGGATTCCTTCGAGGCTGATACCGTAAAAATTTATGATGTATGTTCCGCCAAAAAGAAACGCGCCTAAAATTCCAAGCATAAAAAAACTGCCTTTCAGTGCTTGATGGTTTCTTTCAATTTTGGTGTTATCCTGCGTTAGCGCCAGGAAAATGGGCATTGCGGTAAGCGGGTTTACTATCGAGAAGATAGAAATGAAGCTTGTTAAGATGAGAGTAAGTGACAATTCGGTGTTTCTGTATTTATTTTATTGGATTTTAAGCTAATTCGGAATGACCGATAATCGCTTTGTGAAAAAGTGCTTCAATATTTTTGGGGATGCTCCCCTTGCCAAAAACTGAGCTTCCCGCTACTAACACATCAGCGGACGCACGCGAGAGTTTTTCTGCGTTTGCTTCGCCAACCCCACCATCAATCTCTATGAGGAAATCAAGTTTCATGGCACGGCGCCACTCAGCGAGACGCGCAATTTTCATCATTGTGGATGGAATAAACGACTGCCCTCCGAATCCGGGATTTACACTCATAAGGCAAACGAGATCAACATCAGACAAGATCTCATCTAACTGAGAAAGTGATGTGCCCGGATTTATGGCCACCCCGCATCTTAAACCGGCCTCTTTAATAGCCATAAGCGTGCGGTGAATGTGCGTATCGGCTTCTATATGTACGGTAATAAGGTCAGCCCCGGCATCTACGAAATTATTTATGTATTTATCGGGATTTGAAATCATTAAATGCACATCCAAAAAACTATCGGGTACTGCTTTTCTGGCTGCATCAACAATCATGGGGCCAAAACTAATATTAGGCACAAAGTGGCCATCCATAATATCGCAATGGAACCATTTTA
>SLDG01000165.1 GCA_007125355.1 Balneolales bacterium
CTACAAGCGTAAATTAAAAAGAGGGCAATTGTTAACAGTGAAAGTTTTTTTATTGAAGTCATCGTAAGTGTGTCTTTTCTAAGTTTTGAATTATTTATGTAAGGTCAGGTTTAAAAACGACACAGCGGTTATATAATTGCAACCTTGTTTGCCGTTTTTGAGGATATTAAATCCCTAATAATAAACTGATTTAGCCGGTCGGGACTTCTGCTTAATCAATGGCTGAAAATACCGGTTTTACGTACCAATTCAAATATAGTCTGATATTGTTCGGTGCCTGTATAAATCATACAATTTGAATGAGGGCGTGTGCGCCAACCCTCTGATGGCTCTGATAAAGTGAATGAGCAAATTATCGGCAGGTGTATGGTCGGGTTGGACAGGTAATTTTATTTCCTGGCCTTCATGACTTATGCTGCATTCGGCGAAATCATCCCTTCTAAGAAAACGTCCCGAGCCGTTGCTGCCAACCGAGCGATAGACTTTGTCAATGCTCAATTGCCAGTTCACATGTAAGCTAAGTAATTGCTGCGAAACTGTTTCAAGGTGAAGTAACTGGCTTTTACCTGATTCTCTGATACTGATTCGTTTTAAATCTGATCCGAACCACGTTAACGCCAAGAGGATTTCTTCACAAAGTACTTGTTTTACCAATCGTGATTCGTTGTTATCACCGGAATGTACGAATCGCTCGAAAAACAAATAATCTGGTTTAGACAGTCGCTCCATGAGTTGTGGGATGCCGGGACGGAACATATTCCAAAGGGATATCCAAATTTCGGTTCCGGCTTCTTTCGCAACTTTCCATAGTGTTTCAGCGTGGTCAAGTAACAAAACGGGATGTGTAACTACCAATACGTGCATTCCCTTTTTTATCAGTTTCAATAACTGATTAATATCTGTTTTTACGCCTGGCACATAGATGCATGTATTTGCTGAATCGGGGATAGCGCTGGCTTCTTTGACAAAAATAACTTTCTTCGTGTTGAAAAGTTTGGTCACCTTTTGTTCCCAAATCTGCGTCGATTCGGGTTGACCCATAAGCACAATATTGCTGACTCTGTTTTTCAACAACGATTCTGTTTATTTTTTTAGTGGAAGATAAAAAAAACTCTTAGTTTTCAGCGTTTCCTAAATCAAGGAAATCAGGCGTTGAATTTTACCTTGTTTCGTTTTCAATATAGATACTAACATACAGATTTAAAAGAACTTCAGATAATTATGGAACTCCCGGATATTTTTCGTGCTGCCTCAAGTGGCGACATCAATGCTGTAAATGAATTATTAAAATCCGGCGCTGACATTAATGGCCGCGCAAAAAACGGATCAACTGCATTGATTTACGCGGCTCAAAATGACCATGCAGATCTGGTAAAGCAGCTGGTTGAAAAAGGCGCTGATGTAAATTTGGCGAATAAGCTTGGCGGAACGGCCTTAAACCGTGCCGCTGCCAACGGAAATATCAGCTTAATGCATTTCTTGTTTGAAAACGGAGCAGAAATCGGTCCATTGGCATTAATTATTGCCGCGAGGGAAGGGCAGTTTGAAGCTGTAAAGTTATTGGTAGAAAAAGGCGCCGATGTAAATGCCACACAGGCTTGGGGACAAACCGCTTTGATGCAGGCCGCAAAAGAGGGTCATGCGCTTGTAGTTCAATATCTCCTTAAACACGGAGCAAATGTAAAGCTTAGAGACAAAAACGGGAAAAGCGCCCTGACTATGGCTGTGGATAACGACCACACTGAAGTAAGTCTGTACCTGAGAAGGGCAGGAGCCGTTGAGGTCAAAGAAAAGAAAAAGCCCATTCCCGTTGCCACAGATGACGACGACGATGACGACGAAGTAGACACAACCTCTTACGACGATAATGAAATCACCCCGGATGACGCCGACGATGATGAAATCATAAAAGAGGATTGATAGATTGTTATTTGCTTGAAGTTGTTGCAGCCTTTGGCAGAATAAGGTTGGTTTGAGTTTACATTGGTGAGGCTTGAAGTGAAACACGAAGGCACGGAAGGGCACTAATTTTTTTGCGAAGGTGGGTTTTTGTTTTGTGAGGATTGCCTGATTTAGGTACAGTGATTCCAAAACGACAGAAATCTTTTCTAAGAACACGGTTTATTTGAGGCTTAAGAAATATTAGGTGCTTTTTTGAAATCTGGGGTCAAAATCGCCATATTGGTATGAAATTATGCGAAAGTGAGCTTTGGATAATTTCTTGATATAGGGTGGAAAACCATTTGTTCTAAACTAAAACAACAGTATCAATTATCCGCAACAAATGTTTGCCTATTCTTCTATATTGGCATGTAATGGCAGGTATATAAATGCGTTGTGTTATTAAAAATAACTTATGAGATTATGAACTTAAAACAGACCGAAATGGCAACAGTTGATAAAATAAGAAACGAATTGATTGACAAGATTATGTCTATAAAAAACAGAGATTTTCTTGAAGCGCTTGACAAATTAATTTCTTCAAGTTCCTCTGAATCTGATGTCGTTGAATTGACAAAAGAGCAAAAAGTAATGTTGAAAATGAGTGAAAGGGACATCAAAAGCGGAAATCTGATTTCCCAAGAAGCGATGGATAAAAGAAATCTGGAATGGCTAAACGCAATGTAATTTGGACAAGAACAGCCGACC
>SLDG01000081.1 GCA_007125355.1 Balneolales bacterium
ATTATTACAGATTTATAAAAAAATGAGATGGGTCTCTGGGCAATCCATTTCTCCAGAGTTCAAAATGCAAATGCGGGCCACTTGTCAGCAGCCCCGTCGATCCTACAGTCCCGATTAAATCTCCGGCTTTTACGAAATCACCTTTTCTCCAATACACGTTTTCGCAATGCTTGAAAAAACTAATAAATCCATCGTCATGTTGCAAGGCAATAACATAACCATAATTAATTGTCCATCCCGAGAATAATACAAACCCGTCTGCAAAAGATCTGATGGGCTCACCTTTGGCCGTCGCGATATCAATGCCAAGGTGCCTGGCTTCGAAATCAAATCGCCGGGTTATAGTTCCGGTCAACGGAAACTCAACGGGAAAATTCAACGCAGTTCTGAATTCATTCTGGTTTTGAAATAAAATATCATGATCACTGAAACTGAACCCATCATCTAAATCACGATAAGGGTCAGTTACAAGCCAGCTTGTTCTTAGATCATCTATCCAACTTTGATCAAGTAAATCGACATCAACCTGAAATGTGGTATCTATACTTCTGGCAAGCGCGTATTTAAAATCGGCAAGCTGCTGATCTCTGGCATCCAGCGTATCCCTTAAAGCTAAAATACGGTCGTGGAGACTAATTAATTCCTCTCTTATTTCCCTCTCCTGCAAATTATATAAGGGGGATCCCATCGGGGTTAAAAGCAAAAACAGAAAAACGAGTATCAGAAAGACAAGGTGCGAAGCGAGTATGATGCCCAACAACCCTGCCGGTTTAATTTTATACGTTTCTGTTTCGTCGGGGGTTTCCTCTTTCCAAACGATAACCGTAAGATTACCACTTTTAAGCGATAGTATTTTTTTGAGGAACTCTAACATGTAAACTATTCGACAGGCGACATTGCATTTTTCAGGATAACTTTAAATATACGACTTTTGGGAATCACTTACTTACAAGTGTGTTTTCCCTTTATACTGTGAAGCTAACAGGTGTTTATTTTAAGGTAATGTTATGCCTGTTTATTCGTTTATCTGTTTATTTGTTTACAGCTTAGACACGATTAATCTAAGAACAAAAACGACATAACACGAAACTGACCAGCAACTCAGCGTAGCAAATAGTTAGGCGATTCTTTCGTTATGTGAACAGAATGTGGATGGCTTTCCCGCATACTTGCCGGAGATATTTTAACGAATTTGGCTTCCATCAAATCAGCAATACTTGTCGCCCCGCAATAACCCATCGCAGCGCGTAAACCACCGGTCATTTGATATACCACTTCTGCGAGCGTTCCTTTGTATGGGACACGTCCTTCTATCCCTTCAGGCACAAGTTTATTCAAATCGTCTTCCACATCCTGAAAATAGCGGTCTTTGCTACCCTTGCTCATGGCTCCGATGCTCCCCATTCCACGGTATGATTTAAATTTTCTACCCTCATAAATGATGGTCTCACCGGGACTCTCATCCACACCGGCCAATAGTGAACCCAGCATCACCGCACCGGCACCGCCTGCTATTGCTTTGGGGATTTCACCCGTCTGCTTGATTCCGCCGTCTGCGATAAGTCCGACTCCGTTTTTTCTGGTGTATTCAGCAACCTCCATAACAGCACTCAACTGAGGCACGCCAACGCCAGTCACAACCCGAGTCGTACAAATAGAACCCGGTCCGACGCCCACCTTAACGACATCCGCTCCGGCACGATGCAATGCTTTCGCTGCATCTTTCGTGGCTATGTTTCCTCCTACAATCACAAGATCATCGTACTCCTTGCGGATTTGACTAACCATATCCAACACACCCTGAGAATGCCCGTGAGCCGTATCAATGACGATACAATCTACACCGGCTTCTACCAGTGCATGCACGCGTTCAGCGGTATCTGCTGCAATTCCTACAGCGGCGCCAACTCTCAATCGGCCGATGGAATCTTTACACGCATTCGGGAAATTCTTCTTTTTTTCGATATCCTTGAAAGTAATGAGGCCAACTAAGGTTCCTTTATCATCTACAATTGGGAGCTTCTCAATCTTGTACTCCTGCAGCAATTTTTCGGCCTCTTCAAGCGTAGTCCCTTGTTTGGCAGTAACCAGGTTTTTGGAGGTCATTATATTCTCGAGCTTTTCTGTCATATCCTGCTCGAAGCGGAGGTCACGATTTGTTACTATTCCCAGTAATTTATTTCCGGTATCTACTATAGGAATCCCGCCGATTTTATGATGCCGCATCAGGTCACGCGCATGCTTTACAGTAGCACCGGTACGCAGTGTAACAGGATCCACAATCATCCCACTTTCACTTCTTTTAACGAGCCTTACATGCTCTGCCTGATCGCTTATACTCATGTTTTTGTGCAGGATAGACATCCCCCCTTCACGAGCCAACGCAATAGCAAGCCTGTATTCCGATACCGTATCCATGGCTGCACTTAAAATGGGGATATTTAGCCTGAGTCCTCTCGCCAGCTCGTAGGAGGTATCTACATTTCGGGGTAGCACTTTTGAATGGGCGGGCACGAGTAATACATCGTCGTAGGTAAGGCCGTTTCTGGTAATTTTGGAAGCAAAATCTGAAGCTTGCATAGCAATGAGTTGGGGATTTATAAGACTTTGTTAAAGGTAAAGAATTTGAGCCTTAAAATCGTTTCC
>SLDG01000262.1 GCA_007125355.1 Balneolales bacterium
CCGTACATTTGCTCAGATTCAAGGAAAATTACGGGATCGTTGTCTCTGATTGCGGTTTTCAACAGGCCTTTGGCATCGGCCGGTTCTGAAGTGTACACCACTTTAAGGCCGGGTATGTGGGCATAAATGCTTTCATAAGCAACGGAGTGTGTTGCTCCAAGCTGACCGCCTGAAGCATTCGGACCACGAAAAACGATGGGGATAGAAAACTGCCCGCCACTCATATATTTGAGTTTTGCCGCGTTGTTAATGATTTGATCTATACCAACCACAGCAAAGTTGAAGGTCATAAATTCTACAATTGGACGCAGGCCATTCATTGCCGCACCCACTCCGATACCGGCAAAACCAAGCTCGGAAATTGGTGTATCGATGATTCTTTTGCCTCCGAATTCTTTAAGCATGCCCTGGGTAACTTTATACGCGCCGTCATATTCCGCGACTTCTTCGCCCATAAGTACGATGCTTTCATCCCTCTGCATCTCTTCTGTCAGGGCTTCTCTGATTGCTTCTCTGAATTGTAATTCTGCCATGTCGTAATTTTCTAAATAAGTTCTGTTTACTTTGTTATCTATTTGTGGAAGGGATAGTTTTCCTCTTCGTATACATCGTCGTAAAGTTCCGATGGATCGGGGAAGTCACTTTCCTCCGCGAAATCAATCGCTTCAAGCACCACTTCATTTATTTCATCATCTATGGCCTTGAGGTCTTCTTCAGCAGCAATTTTGTTATCCAGAATGTATTTTTTGAGTCTCTCGATAGGATCGAAACTTCTGAATTCTTCAAGCTCTTCTTTAGTACGGTAATTGCCGGGGTCACTCATAGAATGCCCGCGATAACGGTAGGTTTTAATCTCAAGGAACCAGGGTTCAGAGGTTTCGCGTACATCTTCGGCTACCTCTTTCATTTTTTCGTAAATGGTGAAGACATCCATACCGTTAACTACATCGTTTTTCATATCATAGGCAACGGCTCTTTTATGAAGCTGTCCGGCACTGTGACGCTCAACAGCGGTTCCCATAGAGTATCCATTGTTTTCTACTACGAAAATAACGGGGAGTTTCCACAACTGAGCCATGTTGAAGGTTTCGTTAAGCGAACCTTGGTCAACGGCGCCATCACCAAAAAAGCAGACCACAACACGGCCATTTTCATTGTATTTATTCGCCATTGCCATACCCGCAGCCACAGGAATGTGCGCACCTACAATTGCGTGTCCGCCCCAAAAGTGTCTTTTCACATCAAAGAAGTGCATGGAACCGCCTTTACCCTTAGATACGCCGGTTTTCTTTCCGAAAAGCTCCGCCATGCAATTATTGGGATGTGAACCCCGAGCAAGAGCCAGGCCGTGTACACGATACGCTCCGAGAACATCATCATCATCATTCAATGCTTTAACTGTACCGGTAGAAACGGCTTCTTGCCCCATGTACAGGTGAAGAAATCCACCAAATTTTCCTTTTTGATACATTTGAGCAGCACGTTCCTCAAATCTGCGCTGCTGATACATACTTTTGTACATGGGAAGTAAATCCTCATCGGTCAACCCTAAAGTAGTATGTTTCTTTTTAGTTGGTTTAGGAAGCGTCGTGCTTTTGTAAACCTTCCCGGTGGGAGTAAATCCATCTCCGGCTTTCTTTGTCATAGTAACGCTAAATTTTTATCTGTTAATAGAAAAACTCTGTAATTAACTAACTAAAGTAATTTTAACACCTTAATCTTAGTCCATCTGATTTTTCAGGCACTTTTTTAAATAGGCCTGTAATATATTAAAAATGAACGATAAGCCTTAATTGAAAATCGCATGATTTTCAGAGAGTTTTTTAATGCTTAAATTAGGACAACACATTGAGGGCGTTTGGGGTTTCAGCTGTCTGCAAAGTTTAACGCAGAGTTTTAGTTGTTTTGGGAGGTTCTTGCCTTACGTGCCATACAGTCTGGATAAAAATTGTGTTTTACTTGATTGGTCCAAACTACTTCCACTTTGAAAGATTATTTATTATTCGCTTTTTTGCTTCATCGTGAGAGACAACTTCACCTCTTGCAATTTGTCGCTCAGCTTCAATCAACTCTTCCATAAGATCTATTTTATCTATCATACGTTGATACTCTGAGACATCGACCAAAACGGCAGCACTTTTCCCGTGTTGGGTCAAAATTAGGGGACGCTTTTGTTTTTTTATACGGTCAATAAAGTCAGCCGCATGTTTGCGAAATTCAGAAAGCGGTTGAATATCCTGGTCTATTTCAATGCGTGCAGTGTTCATAGTATTTTTACTTTTAAATGCATAATAAAAGTAAAAATAAAATACACAATTAGGAAATATGTGAAGCTCTGTGGTGTAGAAATTAAGTTTTTTTCGAAACCAGAGCCTTCCATCAATACGTCTCAACAAACAATCTTTCTGAAGGTTTGATGTTTCTTTTGTAATCCTCATCCGTCCACTCATTTGGATTTTGACTCGCCTCGGGTTTAAGTTTCAAATATTGATGTAATCCTTCTTGAGCAAGTGTTCTGTATATAGGATATTCCATCCCCTTGAGGCCGCATATGTACACCAAAGTATTCTCCTTAGCCAACATCGGATATAGTAATGCTCTGTTATCAATAAATTGGTATTGCACATAATGCTTGGTTCCATCAG
>SLDG01000271.1 GCA_007125355.1 Balneolales bacterium
CCCTTGTAAATTAAAAAACTTACCCAATTAAGTCATAATCTCACTATTTTTATACTTACGATCTAAATAATCCGTTAGTTTGCTGTATGAAGTATTTTGTAACAATAATATTTATCTCCCTTTTTATATTAGGCTGTTCACGTGGTACGTTTCCAGAAAGAGTAGATTTTGGTTCAGTAGTAGTAACAGAATCTGATGGGCCTGTATTCATTATATCCGGTTATGGTACACTACAAGATGATGAAAATCCAGTTATAAAAGCCGGACTTCAATTATTTCGCACTAATCTTGTTTTTCGCACTGATCAGGAGGATGAATACAGTGCGAACGTAAATATCAGATACGAGATATTTCGTTTAGAGAGCAATGAAGTTTCAGAAAGAATTAAATCTGTTTCTGAAAGGAAAAGAATAAGCGGCCAACCGGACGATGTTTTGATAAATCATACTTCAGAAAAATGGTCACGTATTTTTGAAGTGCAACCCGGTCTATACAGGCTTGTAATATCTGTAACCGACCAAGCCTCAAACAAAACCATTGCAAGAAACAAAACGGTTTTTGTTCCCGGAGGAGCACCCGCGTTTAATGGTATTTCGGATATATCATTATTCGGAATATCTAATAGTACTACAGACAAAACTCATCTCAGTACATATGATGTACCGGAATCGTATGATTATCTTAGATTCTCCTTTCATACGAATTTCGAATTGGATTCGGGAGAGTACGCTGTTCACATGCGAATCGTTGAGTTTGAAGCAGATAATGAACCTGCAAGAAGGCTTACAGACCCAAATCTGCCAAGCAGCTCTTTAAAAAACAGAGGTATTCATTATGGTATTAGTACTGTAGTGAAAGGTTCTGAATACTCTGATACCGTGCAAAATGGTTTAAACCACCACGAATATATATTTGAGATTACTAAAAGATCGAATTACAGGTTTGAGGTATTTATTACAGATAAAGGAAGACCATCCCATAAAAATGCCCATAATTTTAGTGCCCGCGACTTTGCAGTTCGTTCAGAGAATTTTCCGCTCATCGGTACCCCATTTGAGATGGCTGAGCCTTTGGCATACATAATGACCAATCGCCAATACCGTGAACTAATGAGTATACAAAATCCCGATTCCCTACTCACAGCCGTAGAAACTTTCTGGGTAACCAATATTGGTTCAAAAGAGAAGGCAAGAGAAGTTATGGCTATGTATTATAATAAGGTCGTTTCTGCAAACCTGCAGTTTTCAAACTTTAAGGAAGGTTGGAAAACAGATATGGGGATGGTTTTTATTCTATTTGGCCAACCATGGAATATTGACTATAGTACGCAGAATATCCGCTGGACTTACGGCTATGACCGCCGTGATTCAGACTTTAACTTTATATTTGTAAGAACCAGAAAGGGAGACCCCCGATTCCCATTTGATAATTGGGTCGTTAGAAGAAGCACAAATTTCCATACTGTTACATACAGACGAGTACAGGATTGGCTAAGTGGATATGTTTTGGGGCGCAGACACCCGTACTAATTACAATGGCAGAAATTAATTACAAATTTAAACATGCTTTTTTATGTTATTTAGCTTCATGCTTTTGTAATTACACTTTGTGTATCGTACTTTTAGCACGAAATGGTTACAGGCGTTAGGTAATTCAAACATTTGCACAAATACTCCATTCAAAAATAAATACTAAAATGAATTCTCAAGAGTTCTAAATAGTTGTATGTGCTGAATATCTGACAGACAACCATCTAAAGACAAATTACTAAGACTCAAATAATCTCCATTACATTTCCCATGTTTAGTTTTAAGACCACAATCTCATCTATATTCGCAGTCATTACAGTATTTTTAACTTTCCAGGTTGATAATGCTACAGCACAAGCAACGCATGACTCGGGTTTCACACCAAGTGAGTTTTCAGGTAGCTTTGTTACAACAAGGCCATCAACCTTCGACCTGCTGGGGACCCCCTATTTAAGTGAAGAATGGGGCAGGGCTGATATTACAATTGGTGCCGGAAGTAAATTTGAAAACTTGCCGGCAAATTTCAACGCATTAACCGGTAGTATCGAGATCGTGCATCAGGCAGATACGCTAATGATGAGTAATGTGTTGGTAAGAGAGTTTGTCTTATATTATAATGAAGAACCACGTGTCTTCAGAAACAGGGTAGGTACAAAACCAGGACATTTTGACAACAACACCTACCTTGAGATAGTATATGAAGGTGAAATTGGGGTTTATAAAAACCATGTTAAAAGAATAAGAAGAGCTGAAAGAGGAGTTTCCGGCTACGAAATTCTGAATAATACTGCTGACAGAGTTATTGATTCTCAACGTTATTATATGCGTAACAGTGATGGTGAATTTATGGAGATCAATCTCGGCCGAAGAAACATACAGAGGTTAACCCGTGATTTTAGAAGTGAAGTAAGAAGTTATGCTTCCGAAAATAATTTAGATTACAACGACCTGCACGATGTAGCGCGGATACTTGCA
This sequence comes from Balneolales bacterium, assembly GCA_007125355.1. Lineage (GTDB taxonomy): Bacteria > Bacteroidota > Rhodothermia > Balneolales > Cyclonatronaceae > SLDG01. Next base: position 2,505 of record SLDG01000271.1, read on the forward strand.
CATTACGAGCGGCTTAGAACCAGCAGATCCTGAGAGTTGTAAGCTCAAAGGTGAAAGCTGAAAGCTGAAAGCTGAAAGCCGGAAGCTGTCATTTCGAGGGTAGAGTGGTGGTACGATTAAGGGGTTGATGGGTTTAGAGGTTGAGATTACTGAAAGCAGGAAGCTCAAAGCCAAAAGCCAAACGCCAATAATTGTCATTTCGGGGGTAGAATCGTACTAAGGGTTGCACGCGGATTTCGCTGATTTGCGCGGATTGGTTTAGTGGATAAACTCAATTTAGGCCCCGAAAAAATTTTGAATTTTGAATTATCAATTTTGAATTAACCACAGAGGGCGCAGAGTTTACACAGAGTTTTTCTCAGTTCGCAATAACAGTGCCTTCTTCCTTCTTTTCCTTCGTGTCCTTGTGCCTTTGTGGTTCAATAAATATCGAGGCTTTTGCTAAAGCAAATTTGGGAGATTTCTCTCGCATGCTTATCCTTAGCAGAATTTATATCAGTAGTATAGATACTTGTCCCTACAAATTTTCTTGCGTTCGAAATGACACATACTTACATAATTACCCTTCCTTCATGTCTTAGGCGTTTGTGGTTTGTTTGCTTTAATTAAACACCCCTATCTGGAAATTTTTACATATTCTCTTAGCTAAATTATCTGAAACTGGTCAGTAAGGGGTATTTAAATCAATAAAAATCAACTAACAGGAATTAAGCTTATATATTAATTGACTTGATATTTCTTTGCTGTTAAGCTTCGGATTAATATCATGAACTATAAATCATTATTAATTAGTATTTTATGGTGTTTTATATAGATGTGCTTCCCTTCTTTGCTAACCATTAATAACGTTTCTTGTTCAATAAAAATTGTTTCTTTGTTATGCTTACATTAAATTAGTCGAATGGAGTCCGCATAAGTGTGGAGACATAGCTCAATTGTTAACATTAATCTAACATGCATTCTTATGAAGAAAGTGATACTCACTTCAGTTATTGCATTGCTGTTTGGTTTCGGGGGTGCTTTTGCACAATCCGGTTCTCTAACAGGTGTGATTACAGATTCAGATAGTAATGAGCCCTTACCGGGCGCAACTGTCTTTGTAACCGAACTAACAACTGGAACTACTTCCAATATAGACGGCGAGTACACAATCAGTAATATACCTTATGGTACATATACGGTTGTTTATTCGTTTGTTGGATATAGAACAGTACGCAGAACGGTTCAAATTAATCAGCCAACAACAACAATAAACATAGCACTTCGCTTTGATGCTATGGATCTCGATGATGTCATAGTTTCCGGTTATGCACCGGTACTTAAACGCGAGGTTACCGGTTCTATTTCGTCAATTTCTGCACAGGAAATTGGTGATTTGCCACTTCAGAACACTGAAGCATTGCTTCAGGGCCGAGCTGCCGGTGTGAATATTACCACAGATTCAGGTACACCGGGTGGTGCGTTCAGAATCCAAATTCGTGGTCAGGGTTCTATTAACGCGGCTACACCTCCTCTATATATTGTAGATGGTGTTCCGGTTTCTTTCAGTCAGCTAACTGGTTTATCAAGTAGTTCTCCTCTGAATAACTTGAACCCTGATGATATCGAGTCGATTGAAATTCTTAAAGATGCTTCATCAGCAGCTATTTACGGTTCACAGGCCGCCGCAGGTGTTGTTTTAATTACAACCAAGCGTGGATCAGAAGGCCGTACGCGAATCAGCTTAAGAGCTGAAACTGGCTTCAGAGATGCAACTGAAAGAGTTAGCTACCTGAATAGAGATGAATTTCTCGATTGGGCCGCAGAAGCACATAATTTCGCAAACCCAAACCTGACACTTGCTGAATCTCGTGAAAACCGAGTTAATTTCTACAGAAATAACCTATTCGGTTCTCCAATAGCTGATCCTGATAACCCACTTTTCGCCGATCCGCTTGGCCGCGACCTTGCTGATACTAACTGGCAGGAATTTGTATTCGACCGTGGTGTTACACAAAGATATAATCTTTCTGTAACAGGTGGTGTTCAGAATACATCATTCAGAATCGCCGGTGGTTACGAAGATACTGAAGGTACAGCTTACAATAGCCGTTTCACTCGTTTGAACTTACGTACCTCTCTTGATCATCAGTTTAACGACAGATTTTCAACTGGCGTAACTTTGAATGTTGCCCGTTCTACACAAGCAGGTGTTTGCGAAGATGGTAACTTTATTAACTGTCCGCCTTCTCAGGCCATGTTCGAAGCACCAATGTCTTTCCCATTTTTAGAGGATGGCAGCTACAACCCAAGAACTCGTTTTGGTGTTGATACAAACCCAGCTGTTACTAAAAACGAAGTTGACAGAGATGTAAGCGTTGTTTCTATCTTTGGTAACCTGACAGCTAACTACAGATTTACAGATTGGTTGTCTGTTAGAGGCCTCGTTGGTGTGGATTACCGTACCACAGAAGACTTCCTTCATGAAACCGAAGTTGCACGTCCTACCATGGGTGGTCGGTCACTTCTCATAAACAGAGAAGTTCGTAATGTTACAAGTAACCTTGTATTTAGTGCTAATCAAACATTTAGCGACGTACACAATGTTGGTGGTTTCGTTGGTGTTGAATATCGCGAAAACTACTCGCAGAGTGCTTCATTAGAAGCTCGCGGTTTCCCGCTTCCTTTCTTTAGATGGCCTACAACCGCAGCTGATCCATTCAATGTTGGTGGTGCAGCCACTGAATTCCGCTTTGCCGGATATTTCTCAACGGTACGTTATAACTACGACGAAAGATATTTCTTAACATTCACTGGCCGCTATGATGGTAGTTCCCGCTTTGGTGCAGATACTCGCTGGGGATTCTTCCCATCTGTTTCAGGTGCCTGGAGAATATCTGATGAGAATTTCTTTAACGTTAGTTTCATCGACGACATGAGATTCCGCGCCGGTTTTGGTACCACAGGTAACGCGGCTATCGGTAATTTCCAAAACAGAGGCCTTTATGGTGCTGTAGGCTCATACCAGGGTCAGGTTGCACTTACGCCAACACAGCTTGCTAACGTAAACCTGACATGGGAAGAAGCACAGGAAATTAACGTAGGTCTTGACCTCGCATTCCTTGCCGGTAGAATCAATACTACAGTAGATGTGTATCAAAAGGATACTAAAAAACTACTTTTCGGCCGACCACTTCCATCCGATAGTGGATTTGGTTCAATTGTTGAAAATATTGGTTCTGTGAGAAATGAAGGTGTTGAAATTGAACTTGAAAGTGTAAATCTTAGTACAGGTGATTTTACCTGGAGAACACGCTTCAACATCGCATTTATGCGTAATGAAGTACTTTCTCTGCCAGGTGAAGATGGCGATACAGCTGAAGACAGAACAATCAACCCAAATAGCTTCTTGTCTCAAATCGCTGAAGGTCAGCCAATTGGCCAGATTATGGCAATCAGATGGGCTGGTGTAAATCCGGCTGATGGTCGCCCTATGTGGTATGATGCTGATGGCAATCTGACTTTCACACCTTCTCAGGCTACAGATGCAATACCATACAAAGATGGTTTTGCTAACAGAGTTGGTGGATTTGGTAACACATTCAGCTACAGAGGATTTACACTCGATGCGTTCTTCCAGTTCAGCTTTGGGCAGTGGGCATTTGAGCAAACTGCATGGTACTTTACCAGAACGCTCGACTTTAACATGAACCTTGACAGAATGGTGTTAGACAGATGGCAGCAACCGGGTGATATTACCTATTTCCCGAGAGCTACACTAACAGGTGCTGCGCATGCCGAAACAGCAGACTTCCGCGTACAGGAAGGTACACATGCTGTATATAATGCAAGTTATATCCGTCTTAAGAACGTAACACTCAGCTACAATGCTCCGCGTGCTATTACAGAGACGCTTAATGTTGCCGGCTTGAGAGTATTCGTTTCAGGTGTAAACCTCTACACATGGACCGCATGGCCGTTCTACGATCCGGAAGTTGCATTTGGCCAAACGGATATCTTTAACAACCTGTCAGCTGCTTCTTACCCAACTTCACTACAAGTGAATGCTGGTGTAGAGATTAATTTCTGACAATAAATTGTTTAACACTTAAACAAGGAATTTTTTCTAATGAAACTAATAAATAGACTTTTATTGATAAGCTTGGTTGGCATACTCGCAATGAGTTGTAACAGCCTGCTTGAAGATGTAGAGCCGACTACAGCCGTTTCCGGCGAAGCGGCTCTGACAAGCGAAGGTGGTGTTATGGCCATCAGAGCTTCTATGTACTCTAAGATGAGAGCAAGTTTCGGCTATACTACTCAGTATTTTGTTGGCCCGAGTGCTTTCACCGATGAGAATAATATTCGCCCCGGAGCAACTCGTTTTCAGGGACTTAACAATGCTAATGGTGCCGATGGTGCTACAACCCATCTTGGTGTGTGGGGAGCTTCTTATAATATATTATTGGATGCTAACCTGCTCATCAATGCTATTGCTGATGGTGTAATGGAAGATGCTGCCAGAGATAGAGTAATTGGTGAAGCATTGGTTATTCGTGCTCTAGTAAAACATAACCTTGCCCGTACTTATGGTTATGAGCCCGGAAATTTTAATGCCGGACCGGAAGCTAACTGGAATCTTGCTGCTATTCTTAGAGCAGATGCTACGTTATCTATCGAAGATGCGGATAAGCGCCCGAGAGCAACAGTACAAGATATCTACGCTCAGATTTTCGACGATCTGACAGAAGCTCAAACAAAACTTGCCGGTACATCCGACAATACTTTTGCAAATGAGGCATTCGCTTACGGGTTAGCAGCACGTGTTAATCTCTATGCCGGTAACTGGCCGGAAGCCGCTGCTGCAGCTCAAACAGCTATTAATTTGGCTATAGCGAATGGTAACGGTTTACAAACTACTGCTAACGGCGTAGCAAATATGTTTGTTGGCTCCGACCCGGAAGCTTTATTCCTGCTAATCGTTGACCCAAACACAGAACCAATTGCAGGCAGCAATATAAACAACGGACTTGCTGCTTACACATCTAATCAGTGGATGTCACAGCAGCCAACACAATTTGTTTTAGATTTGTATGATCCTGCTGATCTCCGCCTTGGATGGTATGCTCCTTGTGGTGATGTCCAAACAGATGGTGCCCCTGTTGGAACTTCTTGTGAGGCAGTTAACGACGACGGATTAACACTAAGAAAATGGACAGGTGCCAATGGTAACCTTTCAGATAATATTCCTTACATGAGAATAGCTGAACTGTATCTCATCAGAGCTGAGGCACTCGCACGCGCAAGTGGGCCGGGAGCCGGAGTTGGCGCTCTTAATGATTTACGAAATGCAAGAGGGCTTGGTGATGCACCGGCATCTGTTACAGCAAGTCTTGACGCGTTTATCGATGAAATCCTCGATGAGCGTGTACGTGAGCTGGTTCAGGAAGGACATCGTTTCTGGGATCTGAAAAGAACCGGGAAAAGAATCTTCTTCCCTGACCAAACGGAAGTTAAATTCCGTGAAGACTCATATCGCATCTTAGCTCCAATTGGCCAGGGCTTAATCGGTGCTAATGAATTACTTTGCGAAAATCCGGGATATCCTGCTTTCGACCCGGCTTGCTATCAACCTTAAGAATATCTCAAAAGGAATTTTATAATGAAAAATCACATGAAAAAACTAATACTCACATTTGTTCTGTTACCATTATTGGTAATTGGATGTGACAGTTTGTTCGATACCGGAGATACGGAGGCCTCTTACGATGGCCCCACTCAGTTGGGCTTTTTCCCACTGGAAAATAACTTCAGAACAATACAACGTACAGGTTCATTACAAGTACAGCTTATAGGTCCACAAAGAGACAGTGACCTTGTTGTACAGTTTGGATTTGATACTACTGATACTGATCTGACATATGCTGAACTTGGAACTCATTTCGAGATTGTAGAGAAATTCGCTTCTCGTCCTGAGTTTAATGTTACTACAGGAAGCTATGACGGGCCGGTCGAAGTTGAAATAAAAAGTTCAATTGTAGATCGTGGTTTTGACGCCACCATTTATTACACTGAAGATGGATCTACACCGGGAGTAGGAAGCACCGTTTACTCGGGGCCTTTTCCTGTCAGTGAATCTGCAACTGTAAAAGCGGTTGTTGTACCTGGCGATCAGGATCATGCTAACTACAGAACCAGTATGGTATCTGCAATTGACCTGAATATTGGAAGCACTGCGCTGCGCGCGCCTGTGTTCCCGGTTCAAACAGGCACTACAGATGCTAACCTTAGTGTAGCTATTGCTCATTCTAATGCCGACACAGATGACAGTGCAGTTAGAATACACTTTACAAGAAGTTCTGCTGCAGCTCCGGTACCAGATGATCCAACACCTGCTTCACCGGTGTTCAATAACCCGTTCAATGCAACACTAAACCCACCAACTGCACCCACAGCTAACGATGCCAAAACTGAGATCGTAAAAGCTATTGCAGTGCGTTATGGTTTAGATGAGGATGGAAATATTGACGCATCTAATGTACTTGAAGTTAGTGCAATGAGTGAAGTTGAGTACACACTCGACCCACTTGCTGCAGGAGTTATCACAGGAACCGATGCTACACAAACTCTAATACCTTCAAGTGGTAGTACTTCTAATGTACGTATTCGCTTTATCCGGCAAAATGTAGATGCCGGTGAGGAATATAGAGCTTTATTTGAGTTACAACCTGCCGGTGGACTCGAACCAGCTCCTAACCTTAGAACCAGTACGATGTTTTTAACTCAGTAATCTGAGGGTTAAGAAACAGTAATTTAGGCCGGCATTCACTTAGTGAGTGCCGGCTTTTTTTTTAAAAACCCTGTCTGCAGCAGGCATGCACAAAACCTGACCCGACATGTCGGGAGATACAAAGGCACAAAGAAAAGGAAGAAGCTTCTGTTATTGCCAACCGAAAAAAACTCTGCGTAAACACTGTGCCCTCTGTGGTTAATTCAAAATTAATAATTCAAAATTCAAAATTTTTTCGGGGCCTAAATTGAGTTTATCCACTAAACCAATCCGCGCAAATCAGCGAAATCCGCGTGCAACCCTTAGTACGATTCTACCCTCGAAATGACAGTTATTAGCTTCCGGCTTTCAGCTTTCAGCTCTCAGCTTTCTCAACCCCTAAACCTCTAAATCTTCAATATCCCTGATAAACTGCCATCTCCTGAACCACGTCAGTTGCCGTTTTGCGTATCGCCTTGTATTCGTTTTTATCTTTTCTACCATTTCATCAAATTCGTACGCTCCATTCAAATAGGCTATAACTTCTCTGTATCCGACCGTTTGAAGTGCTTTTAGATCAGGGGGATAGTTTTTTAAGATTTGTTTTACTTCATCTACCAATCCGGCATCAATCATTTTATCTACCCTTTGATTGATACGCTCATACAAGACATTTCTCTCCGGGAAAATTCCATATACTTCAAAACCAACCCTTGGTTTGCTGTAATCTGTAGTTTGAAATGAGCTGAATGGTTTGCCGGTTTGCATATACACATCAAGTGCCCGAAATATTCTGTGCCTGTTCATTCCATCCATTTTATCCGCATACTGTGGGTCGGCATCCTTTAGCCTGTCATAAAGCGTTGATATCCCATATTCTTTTTCTTCTTTTTTTAGATAACCAATATTGTCCGGATCAGAAGACGGAATTTCATCCTCATCAAATAAAACAGCCTGCAGGTATAGGGTTGACCCGCC
>SLDG01000270.1 GCA_007125355.1 Balneolales bacterium
CGCTTAGCAAGTGAAGAAGGCAGAGTTATTATCAACAATCGTATACTTGAGCTTAAAGTCGAAAGAAACAAAATGCTCGCTGATGCTGCGAATGTAGAGTACGAGATACCGGAGAACTTCTCATTATCAGCTGTTCAATCGAATCTTAAAAAGGGGCAGACTGTTATATACAAGAATATTTTCAATAGTACCCTTTATAGTTTCGTAATTACAAAATCGGATGTGCATTTAGAAACAATTGAATTTAACCCGGTTGAGGAGGCATTTGTTGGCAAGGTTGTACAATCTCTGCATGAAAACAAAGTAAGCCTAAAAGATTTACATAGAATCTACAAAACATACTATAAAGATTTGATTCCTGATGAAACCCAGGAATTGATTCTGATCCCCGACGGAATATTTTATAGTTTGCCTGTCGAGATTTTACCGCTAAATGAGGTTAACAGTGCCACAAGTTTTGGGTCTGCAGAGTATCTGCTCGAACGATACGTAGTCAGCTACTCAAATGCCCTTGTTGATATTACAGCGCCGGAACGTGCAAAAAAAATAGATGATTTCGAGACACAGTTTGCAGGGTTTGGTGTTACAGATTTTAGCCATATGGGGGAAAACGCTTTAAGTCCCTTAGTGTTTGCGACTACTGAAATAAGTAGTGCCAAATCGGCTTTAGGCAGTCTTAAAAATGTTCAGGTTTTTTTGAATGACAACAGTACCGAACTCACATTCAGAGAAAAAGCCGGTGAAACGGCTATAATACATTTAGCGACGCACAGCAAAATATCGCAGGAAAACCCATTGTTTTCTGTTATACATTTTTCAAATGAAAATGGTAATTACGAATACTATAATGACGGTTTGGTTCATGTTTATGAGCTTTTTGAAATGAACCTTTCTTCACGATTGATATTTTTGAGTTCTTGTGAATCCGGAACAGGACAGTACCTTCAGGGAATTGGTATTTTAGGGTTTTCAAGGGCTTTGTCTTATTCAGGAGCAGAAAGTATAATTATGAATCTGTGGCCGGTAAGAGACAAAACTTCTGCAAAGTTAGCATCATCATTTTACAGCTACCTTAATGATGGGTTCTCCAAAAGTGAAGCTTTAAGGCAAGCAAGGTTAGACTACCTGAACTCGGTAAACAGTAATCCTTATTTATGGGGTTCACTTGTACTTTTTGGTAATACCGAACCTGTTATTTCAACAGGCAGGTATAACAGAAGCCTTGTAATTCTAAGTTTTTTAATTGCAACCGGCCTAATTGGAATGCTGCTTTGGCAGAGATTTTCTAATAAATCCTAAATGATGGCAAAGTAAAAAAGAAGCAAAACCTGATTATTCAGTCAGGTTTTGCATTTTTCTGGCTGCAACTCTGCTGAAAGCCCCATCGAGCTCTAACACCCGTTTAGTGAATTCAGCAGATTGTTCAACCTTACCAAGATGACTATATGCGTTTGCTCCGTACCAGTATGCCTGCTCAAGCATAAGTGGGTTAACATTACTTGCTTCTGTTATATAATGGAAGGAATTTAATGCTGCATCGAAACGATTGAGGTTGAAATAAATAATCCCCTGAAGCATTGTGGCTTCATGCTTTTGCTGTTGGCTTTTGGGGTTATTTATTACATCTTCAAGTAACTGCAAAGCAACATCATATTCGCCTTTTACGGAATGGGTAATAGCCGTCTGTAGTAAGTGGATATGTTCTTGTGCCGGATCCGCCGACCGGACAATATCTAATTCAATGCTGTTAATTGCAGAGAGTGTCTGAACTGTGGATTCATCAGGAGATAAAAAATATATTAGACTCGAAAAACCAAGAATTAGAAAAATTGCCGCTGCAGCAACATATTTATAGATAGGTAGTTTGTGGATTTTCGTTTCCTTTTGCTCTTCAGTAGCGATATCGTGTAGTGTTTGAACAGTCTTCAAATACTCCAGGTACTCTTGGTGCTCCATAAAAAGAGCCCAAAGCTCATCTGTTTTTTGTTCATTCAGTTTACCGGAGACATACTCTGCGATTAACTCTTGTATTTCCTTTGGTATGTGTGTTTTCATTTTAAATCAAATTATTTATTAACCCTTAGTTGGCAATCAACTGATTGATTGTCTGTGTCAGGTCTGTCCGGTCGAATGGTTTTTGTATAAAAGCATTCATGCCAACTTTTATACATTCTTCACGAACATCATGGTAGTTATTAGCTGTAAGAGCTATAACGGGAATATGTTTGGTATTATCACCTATGGCTTTAATTCTAATGGTAGTTTCAAAACCACTAATGCCATCGCCTAAATTCAAATCCATTAGAATGATATCAAATTCACCTGATTTAATCATTTCCAAGGCTTTTTCTCCACTTCCAATTCCTACAACATCAAATTCTTTTCGAAGTAATACTTCAACAAGAAAACGTATTTGGTTGTTATCTTCAACATGCAAAACCCGGGGCTTTCTAATGCCATTCGTTTTTTTCTTTGGATATGCTAAGTTCTCCTTTTTCCCGTTTGTAGCATTGCTGAATATCTGCTGCCCTGAAATACTGTTCATTTCCGGCAGATAATGATAATCCTTGAGATCCGGTAATGAGGCAATTGACATTTTTCTCAGTCCTGTATCTTGGTTTGCTTTGCACAACCGTTCGTTATCGAAAATAATTCTTGTAAACATAATCAGAAAAAAGTTTTGCTTAAATTTTCCCTAATGATGCATGAGAATTAAAAATGTTACACAGAATTTTGAAAAAAAAATCAAAACAGATGCATTTTCGTGTTATTTGAGCTTTAAAGCGGGATTTTGAATTTTAATATTTGAGCATCATCTTATTAAACTGAAGAGAACCAGCATTTCCTAAAAGACAAAAAACGGCTCTTTTGCTTCTTCTTGACCGGTTGAGTAAGAGGTCGAATTTTTAGAACTGACAGGTAGCGGCTTGTAAACGATTCCTCCGTTTTTATACTGCTTTGTCAGATTATATATGACAGCGGATTGCGCATCATTTATTTCGATGATATCAAGCAGGAATACGTTTGAGCCGTTCTTGAATACAGTTGAGTTTGACAAATCAAGTAAGGTTTTCCTGAATGTATTTTCAGCTTCTAATAATGTAGATGCTTTCACAGCTATTTGAAAACTACCATATGCATCTGTACTCTCTTCGAATCTGAAACAGCCTATAAACAGCTTGTCCATATCTAACTTTCCCGCTTCAGAAATGCAGAGAATTTTTCTTCTGATTCGTAATCCCCAATTAAAATTAATTCAGAGTTATCCTCAATAATTGTTTTGGGTTCCGGATTGGCTATTAAATCACCATTTTTCTTTATGGCTATAACGCTGCATCCTGTTTTTCTCCGGATTTCACTCTCGATTAGATTTTTACCGATAAAAATTTTGGGGGCAGATACCTTGAAAACATTTAATCCCTCGGCAAGCATAAGAACCTCGCTTCGGGCGAGTAAGTTAAATATGGCGTTTGAACCCATTGTTGCATAAGACATTACAAAATCGGCCCCGGCTCTGTGTAAACTACTCACATTGCGCTCCTCTGTTGCACGTGCGGTAATTTGCACATTAGGCCTTAGCTTTCTGCAATACAAAGTTAGGTAAATATTTACATCATCTTTGTTTGTGGTAATGATAATTGTATGCGCATCATCGATACCAGCTTTTTTGAGCGTTTCAAGGTCGGCGGCATCACCTATAACAAACTTGCTGTTTTCGGGCACTCTTACCGGAGTTTTGTCTAAAATTATATGATCCATACGCCTGTCGGCAAGTGATTTGGCTGCAGCCAAACCAACCCTGCCCGCACCGATAATGAGAACGGGTTTGTCTTCGGCATGGAATATCCCCATATACTCGTCGTATGTTCTCAATTGATCTACAGAACCGGCTAATACCAGAATGGTACGTTCGTTTATAAGCGTTTCGGGCTGTGCCGCGGAGAAAAATCCACGCTCCCAAACACCAACAACATTAATACCCACTATCTCTCTGAGTTTGCTTTCGGCTAGTGTTTTCCCAACTAATGGAGTGCCAACCGCGGGCGCCTCACCAATAACCAATTGATCAAAACGGCCTATTACATGTACTCTTGCACTTCCACCGAGTGTTCGACGCGCAAGTGACTGCCCGAGCATTTGAGGAAGTTGAAGAACCTGTGTGCTTCCCGCAAGTTTTAAAATATCTACAGAATCGGGATTGCTTGCCATAGTAACGATAGGAACCGATTCGCTTATTTCTCTTGCAGTAAAGCTTACGTTCGTATTCTGCATATCGTTACCCGTTGCTACGAGCATTGCTGCTTTTTCAAATTTAATATTTCTATATGTATTTGGGTCGTCCAGATCACCAAGGAGTACCTTAAAGCCACTTTCATAAAATTCAAGTGCTCTCTGCACGCCGGGTTCAAGTATATAATACGAATGATTATATAGCTTGAGTTTTTGTACTAAGGTTCGTGTTACAGGGTCAAAATTAGTAATGATAACATGGTCTTCTTCATGCTCGGGCACAGTGGTTGGCGTTTTAAGCTTATTGTATGCTTCGAGCCATGGAGCGTAAAAGAATTGTATAAATGTGAATGGCAAAATTACGAGCAGTAATAATACCCCGCTTATCAATACAAAAGACGAAAAAAAACGGCCGATATCTGTAGTGAAAACAATGTCACCATAACCCAGAGTAGTCATTGTAGTAAGTGTCCAGTATAAACCTGCAAAAAGTGAGTGGCCTTTTTCGTTTTCAATATATATCATAATTAAATGAAATAAGGCGCTGTAGAGCAGGATCAGAAATACAATGAAGGCAATAAACTTAAAAAGCCGGCTAAAGTTTCTCTTTGCACTTCGATTGTGCAAAAAGGCAGTCATTACAGAAGTAGTAAATTTCATGTTCTGAAGATAATGCTAAATAACACCAAATTTCAGTTCAGCTCTGATAATTGTTTAAATTTATTAGTCGAATAGTATCAAGCCGGGTTCATCGACCGGCTCAAATTCGAGGTTTCGAATGGCTCTGATTGGGCCGGGACAATGTCTTTGATGGCAAGTTATACAGAATTGAACCACGGCAGTGTAGCGGTCTTTTATTGTCTCGGCTTCTTGTTGGGATAATGTGGAATAGTAAATATCGAATGCGGCTAACTCGGCTCTGAATGAGTCTGTTTCGAGGTTTTCTCTTGATGGAATGCCATCAATGAATGGCACAAATTCAGGTAAGTCAATTAGTTCGTCATTTTCAATTGCGGCTTTGAGCAGTTTAAGGTCGCTTTCCCGTTCTCTCATCAATTCGCTGAGTGTCGGTTGAGGCTCTGAGCTGCAACTCAGAATATAAACGGAGCTCGCAAAAACAAGGAAAAGTATCAATATGAGAACAGAATTTCTCATTATCAGAAGATGTAAACCCCGCTCGCTTCAAATAGCAATTCAACCTGGTCTTCGGTAATTGCAGCTATTTCTTCATCTGAGGCACCTGCATCTTCTGCATAGTGGCGCAATACATTAACCGATTTCGTTTCCATCCATGCCATTCCTTCCAGTACTACTTTTTGTCCGGCAAGGTCTTTTGGCACAAAGAAGCCATAATCTAAAAACGTTACTCTGAAATTTACATCTTGGTTTGTATCGAATGTAAGCCAACAGCCTTTAGTTTGACAAACTTCTACAACGGTACCTTCTACCCGTATATTTTCTAAAGGCTCTTCGGTTATCAACTCAAATAGCGAAGCAGCAGGTTTAATATCTTCAAGTTCAAAAGGTTGACCGACAAACACGCCCGTATCAGTCATTTCATCAGTCTCAGAAGTTTTTCCCGAGCAGGCAGTTAGAGCAATAATTAATAAAATTGAGAGGACACGCATTTTTATACTCCGTTATTCAAATAAATTGGTGTAAGAAGGCTTCGCAAAACCGTTATTTATGATTTAGGACAGGTCAAATATACGAAAAAAACAGCATATTGGGATTATGATTATCATTTTGTAGAGAATAATTCGGATTTATAACTTTTGTTCGAAATATAATTAACCAAAAGTTGAAGCTGTATAATTTAGCAACATTCAGAATAGTTATTTATCCTTCGTTTTGTGTTATGATAAAAACAATGGGTTGTAAGCTTGCTTTAAATGGATTATTTTAAGTACCTAAATATCTGGTATTAAGCGCAAAACCTGGTTTCATTCCTCCAACTATTAATGTCGTAATCGGAATACGCCGGATTTTAAATACCCCCAAACTAACTCCAACAATTATATTTGTATGAAATATCAATTAACATTTACAGCAATTGCTGTTGCATTTCTTTTCTTATTAAGTACACTGCCGGTTACGGCGCAATTTGACCATGCACCTGAACTTAAGCAAGGCTATCTTGAAGGAAGTGGTGAAATTTCTTACGTAAAGGATCGCGTTATTGTAAAGTTTTATGACCATGTGAAGTCCAACGAAAAAGAGCAAATTAAATATGCCATGAACGCCAAACACATGGCTGATTTAGATTTAATTGACGCTTATTTGTGGAATGTTCCAAATTTAGATGCTCTTGATGTTATTAAATCATTTAAGTCTAATCCCATAATAGAATTCATAGAGCCGGATTTCGTCTACTACTATGATTTTGAGATTGAAGAAATATTTGACGCCGCCACATCAAGTTTTGGTGATGATATAATTCCCAACGATCAGTTTTTTGGAAGTTTGTGGGCTATGCAAAATACCGGGCAGGCAGGTGGTACCCCCGGTGCAGACATTGGTGCCGTTCAAGCCTGGAATGTAACCACAGGCTCTGATGACATTATTGTTGCTGTTTTTGATAGCGGGATTCAATTTAATCATCCCGATTTAAATGCAAATATGTGGCAGGATGAAGATGGAAACTATGGCCGTAACTTTACATTTGGCCAAGGCCCACCAACTGATACAATGGACAGAAGCGGACACGGTACACACGTTGCCGGTAGTATTGCCGCTGTAGGTAATAATGGTATTGGTGTTACTGGTGTCGTTTGGAATGCCCGATTAATGACTATCAAGATGTGTTCAGATACCGGCCCACAGTGTTTTGGTTCAGCGGCTATTCAAGGTATGGGATATGCAATTGATAACGGTGCACACATAGCAAATCACAGTTGGGGTGGTCCGGGTTTCAGTCAAGCGATGTTTAATGCTATTTCAGCGGCAAGAGATGCAGGTATGCTGCAAGTTGCCGCTGCAGGTAATACCAACAGTAATAACGATACAAACCCCTCCTATCCTGCCAGTTACAATTTAGACAATATGATTTCTGTTGGTAATTCTACCAGAAGTGATGTTAAAGCAGGCTCTTCAAGCTTTGGTTCTGAGTCAGTTCATTTGTTTGCTCCGGGAACATCTATTTTGTCGACGGTTCCAAATAATACATACGCAACTACGGGTGGAACATCTATGGCCAGCCCACATGTGGCAGGAGCGGCTGCCTTAATTTTGGCTGCTAACCCTGATGCAGACTACACCTTTCTGCGCAATCAAATTCTTGATAATGTAGATCCTGTTCCGGCTTTTGCGAATATCAGTATTACAGGTGGCCGGCTAAATGTAGCAAATGCCATATTGGTAGATGACGGTGACCCACCTGCAGCTATCAACGATTTAAGTGTGGTTACAAATGGTCAGGATTTTGTGATGCTTGAGTGGACATCTGTTGGAAACAGCGGAACGCAGGGGCGGGCAAAGTCCTATGACATACGCTATAGCACATCACCAATAACAGCAGCTAATTTCAACAATGCGAATACTGTTGACAGGGCAGTGAACCCTTCATTTGCCGGTAATGATGAACGCTTTGCTGTAAGAGGCTTAAATCCACAGACACAATATTACTTTGCCATAAAAGTAGTAGACTTCTTCGATAATGTATCCGGCCTTAGTAATGTGGTTTCGTCTACTACAGATGCAGCGCCTTCGATTAATCTGTCGGTAAATGAAATTTCTGAGATAGTGCAGGTCGAGAGCGCGCTTCAAATTCCTGTAACGGTATCAAACAATGGTCAGGGTACACTTCGATTTATGATACCCACGTTAACGCAGGAAATACTTTCTTCACCTAACCCTGTTAATGCAAATGATCAGCGCTTTAGAGTAAATGAAGAGAGTGGTAATCCTGTTGTTGCAGGAGCCGGCGGCCCCGATGATTTTGGTTATTTTTGGATAGATAATGATGAAATTGGTGGTTTTTCATTTACATGGAATGATATTTCTGCTATTGGTACATCCCTTTCATTTACAAATGAAATAGCCGGACATGTAGTGGCTTCTTTGCCTTTTGATTTCCCATTCTATGGAGAAATGAAAGATGAAATCCGTATTTCAGTGAATGGTTTTGCATCATTTGGTACTATACTTGCAAACAGCTCTAATATTAACAGGCCATTACCAACATCTACAAGCCCATTCGATATGGTTGCTCCGTTTTGGACCAATCTTACAGTTGCGGGGGGTGCAGAAGTTTACACCTTCTACAATGAGGCAGATGAAACATTTACTATTCAATGGACGGATATGGCGCGTAGTTTGCAGAATCAACCATCTGATGATTCTTATACTTTTCAAGCTGTGTTATCTAAATCGGGCGACATTACGTTTAAGTACTTTCAAATGGATGGTCCTTTAAGATATGCAACATCGGGAATTCAGAGTCGCCTTGGGCAGGATGCTCTTCTTGTGGCGCATGATAGTGATTTTGCTATGGATATGAAAGCTGTTTACATTACAAAAGGCCTCTCGGATTGGCTAAGTGCTTTGCCGTCTGTTACTGAAGTCGCACCAGGGCAAAATACTGAGGTTATACTTAATGTAGATGCTTCTGATTTTGTAAATGGTATCTACGAAGAAACTATAGCAATTCTCAGTAACGACCTCGATAATTCTATTATTTACTTACCGGTAAGTATACAGGCTGAGGGCGGAGTTCCAAATATCGTTCTCGAAAATGACAATCTCGACTTAGGTGAAGTATTTATAGGTTTCCCAATGACTGTTGAGCTTGGGGTTGAAAACACCGGACGTGCAGATGTAAATATTACATCAATTGAATCATCAGACCCTGCTGTGAGTGTTGAATTGGAAACAGGAAATTCAATTCCTGCACTTTCTGATACTCATCTGACAATTACCGTAGCGCCCGATGAGGTAAGAGAAATTGATGCCGTAATAACAATTAACAGTAATGACCCTGATTCACCGGTTAAAACGATTAGCCTGAATGCACTCTCGTTAATTGCTCCTGATATGAGGCTTACAACAAGTGGAATTACAGTTGAAGTGCCACAGGGTACATTCCAAAACCATCAGTTCAATATTAGAAATGCCGGTGGAAGTAATCTCACCTACTCCATTAGTTTTGAAAGTCCATCGGTTCAAACTACTGATGGAAAAAATGGTGATGGCGAAACACAATCCGTTCCCTCATGGATGATTTTTACAAATCTGTCTGGTACACTTGAGCCGGATGAAATTCGAACTAAAACAATTACGTTTAGAGGAACTAACCCTGTTGGTACATACAATACTACTATGATTATTAGTAGTAACGATCCTGCAAATCCCATCAGAACAGTTCCGGTTCAGATGGAAATTGTGGAAGATACAAGTGTAGATGATGAATCTGATTTACCAATGGCTTTCGAGTTAAAGCAAAATTATCCGAATCCGTTTAACCCGACTACAAATATCGTTTTCGATCTTCCTGAAGCATCAAGAGTTGCTCTTGAGGTGTACAATATACAGGGACAAAAGGTAGCAACGTTGGTTAACGGAATGCAAAGTGCCGGTACACACACAGTTACGTTCGATGCAGCCAACTTGTCAAGCGGTATTTATATTTACAGGTTACAAGCCGCAGATTATGTAATGACCCGCAAAATGATGCTGGTTAAGTAGGGCTGGTAATTTTTAATCCAATAAAAAAAGGCTGTCACTAAAAATGACAGCCTTTTTTCGTAGTATTAATTTTAATTGGGCTGGTGGATCGTCTTAACCCGGATTATTCACCAAGAAATTTTCTTGTTAGCAAGGCGAAGGAGGAAAATCAGCGGAAGGGTACCTAAGTACCCTGAGCACGATTTTTCAACTTCAACGCGGCTAACGTGGAAATTTCGCAGCATTTTAGCTTCACCCAAATTTGAGTGAATGAAGTATTTATC
>SLDG01000147.1 GCA_007125355.1 Balneolales bacterium
ATTTCATCCACGCGGTCATCGTCGTTTCCGAAAGTCGGGAATTCACCGGCAGGCTCGAAGTCTACAGCTAAACCGCGTTCATCACGGATGATTTTGACATCGGTATGTTTAATAGCGCTCAGAGAATCTGCAACTACTGAAAGACCCGCGATTCCACATGCCATGGTGCGGAAGACATCACGGTCGTGAAGTGCCATTTCGATGCGTTCGTAGTAGTATTTATCGTGCATGTAGTGAATTACATTCAGCGAATTCATGTACACGGATGCGAGCCAATCCATCATAAAATCAAATCTGGACATCACCTCATCATACTTGAGCGTATCACCGGTGATTGGCGCCGTTTGTGGAGCGATCTGCTCGCCGCTTATTTCATCTTTCCCACCATTTATGGCGTATAAGAGCGTTTTGGCAAGATTCGCGCGAGCACCAAAGAACTGCATTTGCTTTCCAATTTTCATTGCCGATACACAGCACGCGATTCCGTAATCATCCCCCCAATATGTACGCATCAGGTCGTCGTTTTCGTACTGTAGCGAGGATGTTTTGATAGAGGTTTCCACACAGAAATCTTTGAATCCTTTTGGGAGTTGCTCTGACCAAAGAATAGTAAGGTTTGGCTCAGGTGCGGGGCCTAAATTATGAAGCGTTTGAAGCAGGCGGAAAGATGTTTTTGAAACCAGCGTACGTCCGTCGGTTCCCATCCCGCCAATAACTTCGGTAACCCAGGTTGGATCGCCGGAAAAAAGGGCGTCGTAGTCTGGTGTGCGCATGAACCGAACCATGCGGAGCTTCATCACAAAATGATCAATAATTTCCTGAATTTCAGTTTCGGTGATGGTTCCTTCAGCAAGGTCACGTTCGAAATAGATATCGAGGAATGTAGAGACGCGTCCAAGTGACATGGCAGCGCCATTTTGTTCTTTCACAGCAGCGAGATATCCGAAATAGAGCCATTGAACCGCCTGTATTCCATTTTCTGCCGGCAGACTGATATCGAATCCGTATTCTGCGGCCATTTCTTTAAGCCCACCAAGCGATTTAACCTGCTCGCTGATTTCCTCTCTCAGGCGAATGACTTCTTCATTGAGCGCGTTTACTTCAAGTGAAGCTAATTGCTCTTTTTTATCTTCAATCAACTTGTCGATTCCATAAAGTGCTACACGTCGGTAGTCACCGATGATGCGTCCACGTGCATAAGCATCGGGCAACCCTGTTACGATGCCTGAGGAACGCGCTTTTCTGATATCTGACGTATAGGCATCAAACACACCATCGTTATGTGTTTTGCGAAGTGCGTCGAAAGCTTTTTCCGTTTCTTCTGAAAATTCAAAACCGTTGCTCTCAAGCGCTTTTTTAGCAACACGGACACCACCAAAAGGCATTAACGCGCATTTGAGCGGCTTTTCTGTTTGAAGGCCGACAATCAGCTCAAGGTCTTTATCTATATAACCGGCTTCATGTGTGGTAATTCCGGATACTTTTGTTGTATCAGCATCTAACACGCCTTTTTTCTGCTCCTCTTTCATCAAATTCATGACCTGGTGCCAGAGTAATTGTGTTCGGTCTGATGTTTTTGTTAAAAAAGAGGCATCACCTAAATAAGGAGTATAATTTTTTTGGATGAAGTCACGAACTTCAATTTCATGTTGCCAATTTCCTTGTTCAAAACCTCGGTAGTAAGATGGCTGATTTGACTCGAGAAATGGGTACTCTTTTGTGTCTGCAAAATTCTTTTTCATAGCTTGTTCAGTTAATATATTATCAATAAAACACATAATCGTATGATGATATTAGAATATATGGATATCTTGCTCATTTTGCTATAAAATTAACAGAATAATGGCTTTTATTTTATTCTATGCAGGGTTTTAAGAAAAGCGGTTCCAATACATGTTTGTTTCACAAGGTGGATAAAAAGCTTGAAAAACTTATATTTTTGTTTCTGATTATTTCGTCTTCCTGCTACTTAAATGAATATTTTAGGCGTGTAATTCCAAATGGCAGCTTTAAAGGAATTATTCAGTAATTTAAGTTATTGTATCATTCTACAATTTTTTTACTACGGCGAGCACTAAATGCTATTATCGATCCCGAATTATTCACGAAAGTATGATATTTAAAGCTTATATCAATGTATATATTGGATATAGACGAATACCATACTCACTTAAATTTGGGTCTGGTTAAAATGCTGCAAAATTTCCATGTAAGCTTCGTTGAAGTTGAAAAAGTTACATTCAAGGTACTCAGATACCCTTCCGCTGATTTTCTCCCTACTCTTGCTAACAGAGAAATATCACTTCATGGGAATCGCTTCGCTCTGTGCGCATACTTTTTAGTGCTTTCGTTCTTGATTTTAATTTTCCCGAATCTGACTCAAAAATCAAGTAAATAACTTCTTGGGTTAAACGCGTAAGTCTTCTTAGTTTGAATAGAGCATGCGAATTATAGATACTCAAGAAAAATGTTTAGACAAATTTGAAGATTTCAAGCACCACCTTTGTAATTATAGCAGCATTCTGCTGGGGTTTATCGGGTGGGATTGGCGGAATTCTCATCGGTGATGGCTATGATCCATTTCTGGTAACATATTACAGGGGCATAATTGGCTGGCTCTTCG
>SLDG01000295.1 GCA_007125355.1 Balneolales bacterium
GCAGGAGGAACGAGCTGGTCGAAGGTGGAAAATCTTCGCTCAGGTAAAAAAATATCCGGATTTGATGAATGGGGTATTCCCACTGTAGATTGTTTAACAGACGTTAGATCAAAAATCAACGGTAGAATTCCGATTATTGCCTCCGGTGGAATTCGCGATAGTTTTGATATCGCAAAATCAATGTGTCTTGGTGCTGATATGGCAGCGAGTGCCCAACCGGTAATTAAAGCAATTATCGAATCAGGCGAATCAGGGCTCGAAAAATGGTATGAGGAGCTCGTGTTGAACTTAAAGAGGATTATGTGCCTTCTTGGGGTTAGTAAATGCAATCAGTTGACGGAAGAGCATTTACGGGAAAGATACTGATAATCCATTGTAACTTTTTTTGCAGACCCTCGTTTAAGCACATCATAACAGGGTAACTATAATTTAACACAACTCAAGTATGAAAACGATTATCACAGCCATCCTTTCCTTTAGTTTTTTGTTTGTTTTCTCACCGGCGCTTGAAGCTTTCAATTCGGAACAGCCTTATCTCACGGAGCGTTTTCAAACAGACGGTTCAGCAAACCTTGATATCAGGACATCCGGCGGAAGCATTTCAGTCACTGCCGGAAGTGGAAACGAAGTTGTTGTAAATCTGAATGCCACAAGAAGGGGAACAAGCTTAAAACCAGGGGATTTCGATGCAGATGATTACATTTTTTCAATAGAAGAAAAAAACGGGACTATATTCGCCCATGTAGAGCGACGTGAGAGAAGAGGTTTTTGGAGCTCATCTGATAACATTTCGTTCTCTTTTGATATAATCACACCCGAAACAACTTCTGTTGATGCAAGAACAAGCGGCGGCTCACTACGCGCAGAAGGGTTAATCGGGACTCAGGATTTACGGACAAGCGGTGGCTCTATAACACTTAGAGCATTAAATGGAAATATAGAAGTAAGAACCTCAGGGGGGAGTATTAAAATCAATGATGTAGCGGGTGAACTCAATGCGCGAACATCAGGTGGTTCTATTTCTGCCGAAAATGCAAGCGGAAACATTACATTGAGAACATCTGGCGGCAGTATTTCAGCAACAAATGTATCAGGTGCTATTGATGCGAGAACCTCAGGTGGAAGTGTGAACTTCAAATCTGTATCAATACCGGAGTCGTTAACCTTAAGAACCAGCGGTGGCAGCATTACAGCAGAATTACCTTATAGCAATTATGACGTAAGTTTGCGAGGTTCAAGAACCAGCTTGTCTGGCGAATCTACGTTTACCGGTATCAGCGAACGCAGAAGAGTAGAAGGCAAAATTGGCTCCGGTGGTATTCCTGTTGACATCCGTACAAGCGCCGGAAGAGCGAGTCTGGTGTTGAGATAGAGTTAAAAGCTCAAAGCGAGAAGCTGAAAGCCGAAAACTCCCATGATTGATCTTGCAATGCTGAGGCTAAAGTACTGTTTTGTTCACACCTACTTTCCGCACTATCTCGTTATGGTGACCGGAATGCCGACCCCGTGAAGAGTAAAGAGCAACCAATTCAATCCGGCATGTCGTCGAACCAGTGGTTGATAAGGCTTCAATGCGCTACCGGATTGTTCGGGCAATCCTTCGACGACGCCGAGATAAACTAACATTGCCTAGCTAAAATTGGGGCTCGGCTGCCCAGGATGACGAGTATTTTAAAAGATTATTTAATTACCAGTCTTACCCGTGAATGAGCATCAAAATAAATGCGATTACTGCGAAGTTCAGGATTGAAAGGGGCAGTAATTTCGACCAGCCGAGACTCATGAGCTGCGTGTATTTGAATCGTGGTATGGTCCATCTAACCCAAATAAACAGGAAGACGAAGAAACCTGTTTTGCCAAGGAATACAGCAATATCAAGCATGGCTTTCAACCAGGTTCCGGCTTCTGGCAGCAAGTGAGCATAATATCCTGCAAAAGGCAGGTGATAACCGCCAAAGAAGAAGGTCGTAATCAACATACTGCCGATTACAACGTGCATATATTCAGCCAGGAAGAACATCCCGAATTTCATTGAACTGTACTCAGTGTGGAATCCACCAACCAATTCCTGCTCTGCTTCCACGAGGTCAAACGGTGTTCTGTTTGCTTCTGCAAAAGCGGCAATAATGAAAATAATTGCACCAATGGGATTCACAAAAACATGCCACCAATATAATTGTGAATTTACAATATCTACCATGCTGAGAGATGCAGCAAATAACACCACAGATGCTATAGCCATACCTAATGGCAGTTCATAACTCAGCATTTGCGCTGCTGCCCTGAGTCCGCCAAGAAGCGAATATTTACTATTCGAAGCCCATCCCGCCATAGTGACGCCATACACTCCTAAAGAAGTGACTGCGAGTATAAAAAGTACACCAACATTTATATTAGTTATAAAAAGTCCATCCCCAAAAGGAATTACAGCAACTGTGATAAGCGCCGTAATAACCGGAAACATGGGCGCCAGAGTGTGCAAGGTTCGGTTTCCGTAAATAGGCGTTACATCTTCTTTAAAGATAAGTTTAATAACATCAGCGAGGGGCTGAAATAAGCCAAACGGACCTACACGGTTTGGGCCTACACGGTTTTGAATGAATGCAGCTACACGTCTTTCAACGTATACTACAACTGCTGCTGAGTTTAACAACACAGCAAGAGCACCTGCCATGACTATATAAGAGGATACAATAGGAGCTTCCATTGAATAAATTTATGCAGTCTTTTCTTTAGTTTCTTTGGTAACTTTTAGTTGCACACCAAGTTGCTCATCCATAGCTTCGTAGCTTACCCCGGAAAAGTTACTGTTTGTATGCGCTATTTCGTGAATAATATCTTCCGATGTCTCGTAACCGAAATTAGAATTGTCGAGTAAGGCAACCCTTTCAAGAAATTCCCATCCCGGAATACAATCTACTCTGTTTCTGTCACTTACCCAGTTATCAAACTTGGTACCGTATCTGTCAAGGCGGCCCACAGACATTTCAAGGTTGAGTTTTCTGTTGGTGTAAATGGTCTCTTTTGCCGGAACAGTGCGCTGGCAACGGCCATCTACATTAATGTAAGTTGAAGGTGTCTCAACACTGTTTGATATTGGGATAACGAGGTCGGCGGCTTCGCTGGTTTTATTGTTGTTAGAACCAAAATAGACAAAAAATGCACTATTTAAGTCAGTTGTATCAATAACTTCGCGACCCAAGAGGTCATCTTCCAACGAAATAATTACTTTATACTTGCCACCGCTTACTTTTTTCTTGAATGTAGCAGGAGAGAGCTCTTCAAAACCCAGCATGCGGCAACCATTTGTATTAGGATATTGATCATCATCCATCAAAAAACCGTCTCCGGATCCTTTTTGGATGTTCGTTACAAAGCTGATGTTTTCAATTCCTCTTGATTTGAAGAACTTTTGTAGGGTAAAATTATCTTCAAGTGAAGAAAATGCACTTCCTAAAACTAAAAATTCTTCTGGTTTCGCATTCGAGATAGTTTCAGCAAAAGTCATTTCAGCATTTGACCATGATGATTTAATTTTGTTGCCATCCAATTTTAAATCAGGCCTTGAAATGCGGTTTTCATTCATTCTGCGGTAGTCTTCACGGCCAATATCGGGCATCCAGTGGTCATTCACATCTGGGTTGTAACGTGGGGTGATACGTAATACGAGATTATTTCTCACCCAGACATCCGTATTACAGCCCTTACCATTTGTTATATCAATGCTTGGAGTTTGGTTCATTTCCCATACTCTCGCTTTGAAGCGGAAATCGGCGGAGGTTAACGCGCCAACCGGACAGATATCTACGGTGTTAAGCGAGTATGGATCATCGAATTCTGTTCCCGGAGCCACAGCAGGATAGTTTTTATCACCGCGGGAAATGATGGTCAGCTGATGCGTTTTACTAATTTCATCGGTAAAACGAACGCAGCGTGTGCAGTTAATACATCTTTCTGCATCCAAAATAACTCTTGGTCCGAGTTTTATGCGCTTCGGCTTGTGTACTTTTTTATGCTCGAAGCGGCTTCCTTCGGGACCGTATTTGTATGTCTGAATTTGAAGCGGACATTCACCTGCCTGATCACAAATGGGGCAATCGAGCGGGTGATTCATAAGTATGAATTCTAAGACATCTTTATGGCCGCGTTTTACTAACTCACTGGTGCGGTGGGTTTTAATTACCATTCCATCGGTAGCTTCGAGGCTGCACGATGTCATCAATTTCGGGAAATATCGGATAACACGTTCACCGTTTTCATCTAACTCCCAGTCGTTGGTCTCACGATTCATTACAGGCGTACCTGCTTCCACATAACATTGACGGCAGTTAGCGGGAATAGATAAGGAGGGATGATAACAGAAAAAAGGGTGATCTAATCCCTGATCCAGCATAAATTGCAGGACTTTAGGCTTTCCTTCGAATTCGT
Source organism: Balneolales bacterium (assembly GCA_007125355.1). GTDB lineage: Bacteria > Bacteroidota > Rhodothermia > Balneolales > Cyclonatronaceae > SLDG01. The sequence continues at coordinate 4,429 of SLDG01000295.1, forward strand.
ATCGTATGTTATCAATAAAAATTTCAGGCATTACAACGAGTAATTTAAGATGAAATTAACATTCATTAGCAAGCATCAGGCAACTGCATAAACAGTTTTTTTGACGCGTTTTTCGAAATCTTCTCTGAACCGCTCAACGGCGTATCTTACCGGCCAGGCTGCTGCATCTGCAAGCGCACAAATAGTTCTTCCTTCCATTTGCGTACATAAATCAAGCAGAATATCAAGATCGCGCATTTCGCCTTCGCCATCTTTAATTTTAATCAGCGTTTTTTCAAGGAAACCGGTACCGTCCCGGCATGGAGTACATTGTCCGCAAGATTCATGATGGTAGAAATGCGAGATTCTCCAGATCACATCCACAATATCAGTGTCTTCATCCATTACAATCATTCCGGCCGTACCCATCATAGAGCCGGCTGTTCTGAGGCTATCGGCATCCATTCTCACTCCATCGAGGCTGTCGCCGCGAAGTGGAGGTGTAGATGATCCACCAGGGATTACAGCTTTTACTTTTTTGCCGCCTCTGACACCCTTACAGACATCATTTATCAAATCTGTGATGAGCATTCCTGTTGGATACTCATACACGCCGGGCCTGTTTACATGTCCGGATATTCCGTATAAAACCGGTCCGGGATGTGTTTTGGCACCAATAGACGTGTACCAATCTGCACCATTTTTTACCACAAGTGGTACGTTGGCAAGAGTTTCAATGTTGTTTATAGTTGTCGGACGTCCCCACAGCCCTTTTTGAGCAGGGAATGGCGGTTTAACTCTGGGGTATCCTCTTTTACCTTCGAGAGATTCCATTAAAGAGGATTCTTCACCACAAATATATGCTCCGGCACCTGAATGCACGTACATCTCAAGGTCGAAACCGGATTTGAGGATATTTTTGCCGAGATAACCCTTTGCATAGGCATCATCAATGGCTTTTTGCATCATGTTGATTTGGTCGCGATACTCACCTCTAATGTACACATACACAGCGGTGATATCCATTGCAAAACCGGCAAGAATTGAGCCTTCGATGAATAAATGGGGATTACGCTCAAAAATTACACGGTCTTTGAATGTGCCCGGTTCTGATTCGTCACCATTGGCCGCGATGTATCGGGGGCCGCCATCGGGCTTTGGCATAAACGACCATTTTAACCCGGCATTGAATCCGGCTCCACCACGTCCTCGTATATTCGCTGCTTTTACTTCATTAACAAGCGATTCAGGCGTGTGTTTTTTGTCTTTAAAAACTTTTTTGAGTTGTTCATACCCGCCATTTTTCTCATAAACATCAATTTTATATAAGTCTTTGATATTTGGAATTAGAACGGGTTCGAAATTTTTCCAGTCTGTGTTCATAACTGCCTTCAGCTTTTAGATGGTTCCGGGTCGCCATGCTGATAAAACGGCATGTTTTCATATTCGGGCAATTTCCCGGCGCGTAAATCATCAATAATTTTGTCAACCTTTTCTTTAGTCAGGTGATTACAATAAACGCCGTTTGTAATCTGCATCATGGGCGCATATCCACAAGCACCAAGACACTCAACTGATTGAATGGAAAAAAGCCCGTCTTCTGTAGTTTCGCCAGCTTTAATTCCGAGTTTTTCCTCAAGGTGATGCAGAATTTCATATCCACCACAAACCTGACAAGTAAGTGTAGTACAGACATCCAATACATACTTTCCTTTTCGCTCACCGTAATACTGGGTGTAAAAGGTAACCACACCATACACATGAGCGGGAGGTAAATCAAGTGTTTTTGCTACTAAATGCTGCACTTCGGGCTCAACATGGCCGAATTTATTCTGAGCAAGCCAAAGTACAGGCATCACCGGAGGTTTTTTGTCCGGATATTTTGCTTTAATTTTTTCTATTTCAGCAAGCTCTTCTTTAGTGAATTCGTATTTTTGACTCATATTTATTTATCTGATTCTCCCATTACCGGGTCAACACCACCAATAATTACTACTGTATCCGCAATCATTTCTCCGTCAAGGATTTTTTCCAGTCCCTGCAAATTAGTGAATGAAGGAGCGTTAATTTTCAGCCTCCAGGGATGTCCGGTTCCGTCGCTTTGAATGTAATATCCAAGTTCGCCTTTTGGTGCTTCAACTGCGTGGTAAGATTCGACCCCGTCAGGTGGACAAATTCCGGTATCGGTCATCATAAAGTCGTGAATCATACCTTCCATAGAGTAATATACTTCGTCTTTAGAAGGATATGCTGCTTTGGCATCATCTGTTCTAATTGGGCCTTTTGGCAATTTATCGAGGCACTGCTTAATAATTTTGATACTTTCCAGCATTTCCTCAACGCGGATGAAATATCTGGCGAGATTGTCGCCTTCTAATCTTGTTGGCACTTCAAACTCAACCTGCTCATAACGGGCATATGGTTCAAATTTTCTGATGTCATAGGGGATACCTACCGCTCTGATATTCGGTCCGGTTAACCCGTGAGCAAGCGCATCTTCATAGGAAATGCGCCCGGTATTTACGTTACGATCGTAGAAAATTCTGTTTTTGTTGAGGAGTTTTTTCCAGTCTCTGACTTCATTTGGGAATGTATCCACAAATTCTTCAATCATGGAAATGGCTTCCGGTGTTAAATCGTTGTGTACACCGCCGATTCTTGAGTGGGATATGGTAAATCTGTGGCCACCAAAATTATCGAAAATATCATACAGCCTTTCACGCTCCCTGAATGTCCAGATGAAAAACGAAATAGCTCCTGTATCCATCACCATAGCACCTAAATAAAGCAGGTGGGATGAGATACGGGCAAGCTCACAGCCAATCATTCTGATATAGTGTGCTCTTTCGGGAACTTCAATTGCGGCAATTTTCTCAACAGCGGTACAAAGGGCTACATTATTGCTGTAAGGAGAGAGGTAATCCATGCGATCGGTATAGGGCATGAATTCCTGATAGGTTTTATTTTCAGCAATTTTTTCTACACCGCGATGCAAATAACCAATATCTAATTTATTCTTAACAATAGTTTCACCATCCAGGTCGAGCAGTAATCTTAGTACACCATGCGTAGCTGGATGCTGTGGCCCCATATTCAGAATCATACGTGTTCCGAGGGGATCTGTTTCATCAAGTTCCACCGTTGTATGCTTATCTTCGAGGGCTTTAAGCAACGCATTTTGGTGTTTCTTGAAAAACGTTGGTTGCGCCTTATCGAGTAAAGATGTTTGTCTCTCCATAATCAGTCTTTATTCTGTATCGGGTGTGGTGGTTGGTAATGCTATAGACCCAGGAATTCCTAACAGTGGAAATTCTTTTCGTAAAGGGTGATATTCGAAATCCTCTGGCATAAACATACGGCGCAAATCGGGATGGTCTTCAAATTTTATCCCAAACATATCCCAAACTTCACGTTCATTCCAGTTAGCCGCCGGCCAAATGTCAGTTACAGTTGGAACAACAGGGTTTTCTTCAGGACACCACACTTTTAAAAATATTCTTGTACCTGTTTTTAAACTTACCAAATTATAGATAACCTCAAAACGGTCTTCAGCAGTAAATCTGTCAGCTCCGAATAGATCAACTAAGTACGTAAAATGATGCTCTTCTTTAAGCCACTTGCAGACATCGTGGATTTTTTCCAGAGAAATGCGCACATAGGTATCACCCGCGTGACCACCTGAGCCCAAAACCGCATTTCCGAACTCTTTTTCAATTGCCTCGGCAACCGCTAATGCTTTTTCTTGTTTTGTCATATCATGTGTCGAGTGTAGTTGAGTGTTCAGCTCTTATTTTGTCCTGTATTTGCATCAGGGCATTAAGCAATGCGTCCGGACGGGGAGGGCATCCCGAAACATACACATCTACAGGTATGAAATTATCTACACCTTGTACAACTCCGTAGCAACGGTGCATACCACCTGTTGATGCACAGGCTCCCATGGCAATACACCATTTTGGATCGGGCATTTGATCCCAGATTCTTCTTATGGCATGCGACATTTTATATGTACACCAGCCGGCTACAATCATTACATCACTTTGGCGTGGAGAAAACCGCATTACTTCTGAACCAAATCTGGAAGCATCATACTTTGGTCCGGCAAATGCCATCATTTCGATGGCACAGCAGGCAAGACCCATTGGCATCGGCCAAACGGCATTAGAGCGTGCCCAATTGGTAAGAAAGTCGAGTGAAGTTGTTATGAATCCCTGATTATTTAGTGACTTTTCTAAACTCATGCTTGTAATAAAATTTCGATTATTTAGTTTTGGTCATCTCAAAGCTCTTTGACTCTTTTTTGAGCGTGTAAAATAAACCAAGAGTTAGTATGCTAAGAAATACCATGACGGCCCAAAACGTTCCAAATCCGAGTTCCTGATAGCGAACCGCCCATGGATAGATGAAGACGATTTCGAGGTCGAATACGATAAATTCCATGGCAACCATGTAAAAGCTCACCGAGTAGCGCTCTTTTGCATCGCCAACCGGATCCATACCGCTTTCATACGGCCTTAATTTTGGGGCATTCGGCCTGTGAGGCCCGATAAGCCGTGATATCAACATTAACACCAGAGCTAAAGTCACGGCGATGCCGATTAATACTATAATGGGTAAGTACTGTTCAAACATGAAATTGAGTAAATACGTAGAAAATATTATTCAAGCGGGAAAAATAAGCCCATTGCCACGAAATATCAATTTATTTTAAGCCTAATTTTGAACTTATTTTTTGGGGATGGAATACGGGCTGGTTTATGGGTATAGGTGTTTAGAGGTTTAGCTGTTTATTCGTTTATTAGAATTTAAAGGCATCGTTATTCTGCCATATCCCTACCAGGAGTCAGGGTGAGCGTAGCAGCGGCTTGGGATGTTAACTAAGAGATGAGAATGTTATCCGCTGCGTCCCTTTGTCTTCGCTACGCTCCGCTCCCCGATAATCGGGACACGGCAGGTCAAGCTCGAATCCCTTGTTTGGAATGTCACCGAATTAGAATTTATTACCTATGGCCACAACGTAGAGACGCAAGATTTTGCGTCTCTACCATGGCCTGAAATGGGTATAATTTTATAATAACTTGAAACCACTATCAAACACTGGTTCGACTACATGCCGGATTGAGTTGATTGATCTTTGCTCATCACGGGGCCGGCATTCCGCTACTAATGACAGAGTCAGTTTGTGCTTAAAAAAATATCTCAATAACCGCTTTGGTTTCGGCTCCGCCAAACGGCCGCTACAACATCTCTGTCATATCCATCAAATGTATTTAGCGCAAGCGCAGATATTAACGCCTCACCATGACGAGATAGTACGTGATTTAGGTATAAACAAAACAATACTTTAAGTTCATCTTTGCAAGATCGACCTTGTGAGATTTCTCGGGTATGCTTTGCCAGAAATAGAACAGTAGCATTATGGCACTTATTTAAATTATGACACCAATCTACCCTCGAAATGACAAGACTAAAATTATTCAATTTTCAATTTTGAGCCCGCTCTGATTAATCAAAAAGTACCAAATTAACTCTCGAAGCGTAATTTGTTGAAACATAAAAACAATAACTTACCTTCGTGAAACTTCGTGCCTTTGTGCCTGCCTGACTGCATCGGCAGGCAGGGTTCATAATTAACTTTTCGGAGCGGGCTCATTCTTCAACTTTCAATCCACTAAACCTCAACTTATCTCAACAACTCCTCCAATGTCGTAGATGCGTCGGTTTTTTCGTCGC
>SLDG01000115.1 GCA_007125355.1 Balneolales bacterium
ACCATGCTTTGGCCAAAGAACATCATAACGGCATTGGGATATTCGCGATATTTGTCGAATGCGAACGTGCAAAGAAACACAACAAATGTAACAATTGCCGACACAGCAAATGACAATCCGTAAACGACCCAGATATAAATGCTAAAAAGAGTTTTTCCCATAATTAATTAACATGTTCTAAAACACTGGATACAAATCCACCATGTTCTTCCAATAGTTTCTTGCTTTCCTGAGTATTTAACCCTGTTTTTGCCATAATTAAAGCTGTTTTAACATGGTTGCCAGCTTTTTCCAGTAGCTGTTCAGCTTCTTCGTACTCCAAACCGGTGAACATCATTACAATGCGCTTGGCTCGCTCAACCAGTTTTAGATTTGTCAGTTGCAAATCCACCATTACATTTTCATAGACCTTCCCGAGGCGAATCATAGCTCCTGTTGTAATCATATTACAGACCATTTTTTGGGCAGTCGCACTTTTCATACGCGTGCTGCCCATAATTACCTCAGCACCAACAGGTAAATCAATCAAAATATCGCATTTCAGCTCTTTGGCGATTTGAGATGCAGGAACACAGCAAATGAAAATCGTTTTCGCATTTCGTTTATTTGCCTCAGCTAAGGCGCCAGTAACGAAAGGTGTCCTGCCACTGGCAGCCAATGCACAAAGCACATCTTTTTCATTTAAGTTTATACCTGTTATAGCCGTTGCACCCGTGTCCTCGCTGTCCTCGGCACCTTCCTGAGCTATAAACATAGCTTCTGCTCCTCCGGCAATCAATCCCTTAATCTGCTCAGGTTCAGTGCCAAACGTAGGTGGACATTCCGCCGCGTCTACAACCCCAATGCGACCGCTGGTACCCGAGCCAGCATAAATTAAGCGGCCACCTTTTCTGATGGCCTCAGCCACAAGCTCAATTGCACGGGCAATGTGCTCTTTTTTTGATTCTATAACACCGGCAACGTGCTTATCCTGCTCATTTATAATTTCAACAATCTCAAGAGGAGATGCCACATCTATGTGCATAGAATCCGGGTTTCTCTGCTCAGTATCCAGTTTCTTAAGCTTGTCAAAAAGTTCTTTTCTGTTCAATTGAAAATCAGCCATTTACTTTTTTCTGTGCGACCACCAATGAGATTCTTTACCATTTTTTGATACGTTTTCGGCCATTTTTCGCTGTTTCATACCATTACGACTTGCTTCATACAAAAGAACAGAAGCAATCGGCTCAATGTTTTTACGGGATTTGAAACTGTCTTTGGGATCAAAATAGTCCTTAATAAAATGAGTGTCGTAAGTACCTGAAAGAAATTCAGGATGTTCCATTGTGAATTTGCAAAATGGCACAGTAGTTTTGCATCCTGAAATTTCAAACTCATCTAATGCAGCACTCATCCTTTTAATAGCCTGCTCGCGGCTATTTCCGTAAGTCACTAATTTAGAAAGCAACGGATCATAATTAATAGTAATTTTCTGGCCTTCGGTTACACCTGAGTCTACCCTCACTCCAGGGCCAGATGGAATTTTATAACGTTTGAGCAAACCTGTACTTGGTAAAAAGTTTCCAGATGGGTCTTCAGCACAAATTCTGCACTCAATAGCATGGCCGGTCATGGTTATATCAGGTTGTTTGATATCCAGTTTTCTGCCCTCAGCAACATGAATTTGCATTTCTACCAAATCGAGCCCGGTGATAAACTCTGTTACGGGATGCTCAACCTGCAAGCGCGTATTCATCTCCAGGAAATAAAAATTTCGATACTTATCAGCGAGAAATTCAACAGTACCGGCTCCGGTGTATCTGCATGATTTAGCTGCTTTAACAGCGGTTTCTGCCATTTTTTGTCTTAATTCATCATCAAGAAACGGACTGGGTGCTTCTTCAACCACTTTCTGGTGACGCCTCTGAACCGAACACTCCCTGTCAAACAAATGGAACACATTTCCATGCTGATCAGCCATTATCTGAAACTCGATATGGCGCGGAGATTCCAGATATTTTTCAATAAAAACACGGTCATCTCCAAAAGCACTTTGAGCCTCTGATTTTGCCGTGCGTATGCTGGCGGTGAATTCATCTTTGCTGTGTACAATACGCATACCCTTGCCACCGCCACCGGCAGCCGCTTTTATCATTACGGGATATCCGATTTCTTCGGCAATTTTCTCGGCCTCAGCTATATCTTTAAGCGCTGTGTCTGTGCCCGGTGGAAGCGGAACTCCGTTTTTCTTCATCAACTCGCGGGCTTTGGTTTTATCGCCCATAGATTCTATCGCTTCAGGAGTTGGACCGATAAAAATGATGTCATTTTCGCTGCATTTTCGGGCAAAAGCAGCATTTTCGCTAAGGAATCCATAACCGGGATGAATAGCATCTGCACCTGTCTTTCGGGCTGCATCAATGATTTTATCCATCACGAGATAACTTTTAGATGATTCAGCCGGGCCTATACACACACTCTCATCTGCCAGCAACACATGCGGCATTGAGCCGTCGACCTCAGAATACACAGCCACAGTGCTAATCCCCATATGTTTACATGTACGCAGCACCCTGACAGCTATTTCGCCTCTGTTTGCAACGAGAACTTTACGAATTTTCTTCATATAAACGAATTAAATAAGATATAGTAGTTTTCGCCATAAGATATGAGGTAAGAGCATCAAGTGCCACATCCCAAAAAAACCAATCCAATTAAAATTCGCCTGCTCTGACATTTTCATTATCTTTGCCACCAAAACTACTTGCTATGACAGACACGCATTGCCATATTTATCTCGATCACTTTAAAGATGATTTACCTGAGGTGCTTAACAGAGCAGCTGAAGCCGGAGTGAAACGTATCATCATGCCTTCGATTGATTATAATTCGCTTGAGGCTATGGATCGGTTATCCCATAAAAGCATTAGCTTTTTCAAAATGGCGGGTGTGCACCCCTGTGAAATTAATAACAGTCGCTGCAATTTGGAGGCTTCTTTACTTGCCTATTCTTCGGCTAAAGATATTGTAGCCGTTGGGGAAACCGGACTCGATTACTACTGGAGTACTGACTTTATAAAAGAACAGCAAGTGAGCTTAAAATTACATTGCAAAGTAGCAAAAACACTAAATAAACCTATTGTTCTGCACAACAGAGATGCAACAGCTGACCTCTTGGACATCATTGAAGAGCAGCAGGATGGCCGTTTACGAGGCGTTTGGCATTGTTTTAACGGAACCGTGGATGAAGGGCTTAGAGCTATCGATTTGGGATTATATCTCGGTATTGGTGGCGTAGTGACATTTAAAAACAGCGGTGTGGATAAAACTGTTAAACAATTGCCCCTTAATAAAATGCTGCTTGAAACCGATGCCCCCTACCTAACCCCGGCGCCACACAGGGGAAAACGAAATGAACCATCATATGTGCGTTTGGTAGCTGAGAAAATGGCCGCAATTTTTGATACTGACATTTCTGATATATCTAAGACAACTTCAGAAAATGCATCTGTATTATTTTCTCTGAATTAAAAATATGCGGTAGCGAAATTCGTTATTGTTACGTCTATATATCTTGGACATATTTTTCGTATCTTTCTTAATTATCACAAATTTCAAAAACATCGTTTTAAATGACATTTAGAAACAGCATTCTTGCTTTACTTTTAGTAATTATGAGCTCACTGTCGCTTTTAAGTTGCAGTGATGACCCAAATATTTTCAGAGTTGATTACAGCGCCGCCCCAGACCCGATAGATTTAAACGGTGTTATTCCTGATACACTTGCAAATGGCATTTTAATGTATCAAATTGAGGAAGGCCGGGAAGGATTTGGCCCTGTTAACTCCAGAGATATCGTTTATATGCGTTTTACGATTTGGAGAGATAACGGCAGAGGGAATATAAGAGACAGCAGTTATAGAAATCAAAATGAAGAATACATTCTGGTAGATGTAGAATTAAGTCCTGCTACTATAAATACAGGCAATTACTTCCCCAAAATGGTAAGTGGACTTAAAGAAAGAAGTTTTCACGCTGCAATAGTACCCCCTGCTTTAACTGGCTTGCCAGACTCTATCCGCTATGACATTGACATAGACCGGGTGTACGAACGTATTGAATTCTAATTTCAATTGTACGTTTCAAGTATAATAAAAAGGCCTCCGGAACTTTAAAATCCCGGAGGCCTGATTTTTATAAGTTAAGATGTTTCTAATTTATGCTTCTTCTTCCATTGTCTCTTTCATCACCCTGTCCTGAATATCTTTTGGAACGGGTGCGTAATCAGAAAAAGCTCGCTTATGGGTAGCCCTGCCCTGCGTCATTGACTTCAGCTGGGTCGTGTATCTGTTTAATTCAGATAACGGAACTTTAGCGCTGATTTTTTGCAGGCTTCCCTCAGAATCCATCCCCATAATCTGACCACGACGGGTAGAGAGGTCACTCATTACATCTCCCATATAGTCAGCAGGAACGTGTACTTCAATATCATAGACTGGCTCAAGCAACTGCGGAGATGCTTTCAAAAATCCATCTTTGAATGCCATCAGAGCAGCAGTTTTAAATGCCGCTTCATTGGAATCTACAGAGTGCATAGACCCATCGTACACCGAAACACGAATATCGCGTGCCCGGCAACCTGAAAGCGGCCCGTTTTCCATTTTATCCATGATTCCTTTTAGGATGGCCGGCATAAAACGGTTGTCAATTACACCACCTACAATACAGTTATTGAATACGAGTTTTCCACCCCACTCAAGGTCGATTTCTTCTGTATTCCTCACATTTAAATCAGCCGGTGGAGGCATCCCCTCCATGTAGGGTTCAATGAGGAAATAAACTTCCGCATATTGACCCGCGCCGCCGGACTGTTTTTTGTGCTTGTATTGTGTTTTAACTGCTCTCGTAATAGTCTCACGATATGGAATGCGAGGCTCATAAAACTCGATATTGAGTTTAAAACGATTTTCGAGGGTGTACTTGACTCTGTTGAGATGTTCTTCTCCCTGACCCGAAATAATCAGCTGCTTTAATTCGGCATTATGGTCAACTAACAACGTAGCATCTTCTTTAGCGAGCTGATTTAGTGCTGCTCCCACTTTTTCCTCATCGCCGGATACTTTACTTTTAACCGCGGTACGCATTGTCGGTTCCGGATAAGTTACTTTTCTGAACTCAATATCAAGCGATTTATCACGCAGCGTGTCGTTCATGGTACAGTCTTTTAACTTCACGGCCACGCCTATATCTCCGGCTTTAATCTCGTTTATCTCTACCCTTTTGTTGCCCTGACTTACAAACAGCGAGCTCAACCGAATGGTAGAGTTAGTTCTGTTATTGTACAAATCATCACCGGGCTTCACTGAACCACCAATCACCTTAAAGAACATCATATCACCGACATGATCTTCGTATGCATGGTTAAAAATGAGTAATGAAGGTGGATTTTCTTCTGTGATAGGATACGTATTGCCATCAATCAAGCGGCTTGGGGTACCTTCTTCAGGAGATGGAATGGCATTATCAATGAATCCCATAACACGTCCGGTTCCCATATTACGCTCTGCAGATACGCAAAACATGGGATAAATAAGATTATTCATCATGCCCATTCGCAGGCCGTCAATCATTTCTTCTTCGTCAAGAGTGCCTTTTTCAAAGAAAATATCCATTAAAGACTCATCATTTTCTGCAATGGCTTCTACCAACTCGTTGTGCATAAGTTCGGCTCTTGCTTTCACAGAGTCCGGTATAGGGAGCTTGTCCGGTTTCCCGCCTGCTTCCGGAAACTCATACATCGTCATTTTTAGCACATCAACAATGGCGTTGAATTCTTCGCCTTCGCTGTATGGAAACTGAACGGGAACAACTGCGCGGCCAAAACGTTCTTTGGCCTGCTCAAGGCATTTTTCATAATTTGAATTCGGATGATCCAGTTTATTTACAACAATAATTGAGGTTGTTTCATATTCACGGGCATAATTCCAAAGTAAATCCGTGCCGACCTCCACACCATGTTCTGCATCTAATACAATAATATTATTTCTCGATACTTTTAAGGGAGCTATAACTTCCCCGATGAAATCTGCCGTTCCCGGCGTATCTATAAGGTTAATTTTGTGGCCTCTCCAGTCTAAATTCAAAAAACTGGTGAATTCCGATTTTTGTTTTTGTTTTTCTATGGGATGATAATCTGAAATGGTTGTACCATTTTCAATACTTCCACGTCTTTTTATCATTCCGGACTCAAATGCCATAGTTTCTGCCAGGGTAGTTTTTCCGGACCCGGAGTGTCCCAGCAGTACTACATTCCGAATCCTTGATGTTTCGTAAACTTGCATATTGTTTTCCTCATAGGTTAATCAGGTTATACCTGAATTGTTTGAACCAAATCTTAGAAGGCTTTGGCAATGACTGTAATGTGTAATGCTTTGACCTTCGTAATGCAATCCATGTTATATAAAAAAATTATCAAAAAATGATTTCAATCATCAGGATTGCAATTAATCGTTTATTTTTGAAATCTCCAAGTATATTTATAAAGATACAAGGCAATGGATCAAGAGAATGCACATAATCAGATACATTAAACTTGAACACCCTGGTCTTTTGTTGTATGGTACGATTATTACAATCAGCCGACTCACACCTTAGAAATCTTCAGTTTATAAAAGAACCAATTTGGCAATTTTCTTTAATTACCTGAATTTTTTACAGATAATTCTGTAAACATATTATCTTTGAATATATGATCGTGAGGTTTTCAACCTTTGCTGGCAGATTCGACTCGTTAAAAATCAATATATTGCCACACGACTATTCGAATAATTGGATATTAATATTACATTCGACCATTTTCAACTTTTTTTTACTTTTATGAAAAGAATTTTGCTGCTACAAACCGGGGGTACTATTGCCATGGAAATCAGAAGCGACCGAGAGGGGGAAGTTTCCAATAAAGCATGCACCAAAAACCTCTTGAATCAAATTCCACAATTAAATCAATTGGCTGATATAACCGTTAAAGAACTGTTTTTCAAGGATAGTTCTGATATCGATGTAGATGACTGGAAAATTATCGCTTCGACCATAGAGAATGAATATAATACTTATGACGGATTTGTGATATTACATGGAACCGATACTATGGCCTATACAGCTTCTGCGTTGTCTTTTACACTAAGAAATCTTGGTAAACCGGTTATTTTTACCGGTAGTCAGGTTCCATTGTCAGTTTTAAGGAGTGATGCTGCCCGAAACATGATTAATGCCATTCAAATGGCTACATTATCATTTAATGAAGTAGGAATTTGTTTTAATGACAAAATCTACAGAGCAAACCGCTGTACAAAACTGAGCATAAGTGATTTTAACGCGTACAGTTCGCCAAACTTTCCTCCTTTAGCGGAAATTGGTTTGAATATTGATGTGAAATATACGTTTAAACCGGTAACCGGCTCATTTTACTGCATGAAGGATTTTAGCAGGGATGTGATTGTCTTAAGATTATACCCTGGCGCAAAACCTGAACGGTTTATTAAGCTAATAGATAATGGTGTAAAAGCGGTAATTATATCCGCTTATGGCTCAGGAAACCTGCCACTTTCGGGTTCACAGAATATGCTGCCTTTACTGAAAACCTGTATAGAAAAAGAAATTTTTGTTGTTATTGCATCTCAGGCTTCTCACGATGCCGTTGACTTAAATAAGTATGAAAGCGGCCGGGTTGCCCGTGATTTAGGCTGCCTTAGCGCCAGAGATATGACCATGGAAGCTACAATAACAAAAATGATGCATTTACTCGCCAACTACGAAAACCAACATCAGATTCGTGACTTTTTTAACCGATCAATTGCAGGGGAGGTTACCGTTTAGGTTAAATACAAAAAAACTAACCTGTATTATTCAACAAGTATTTTTCTTGTTAGCAAAGTGAAAAGGGCGCAATTTTGCTTAGCGGTTTAACCACACCTTTGGCAGAATAGATAACTTTTCGGTGGTGCTCAAATACGCGCGCTTGCTGAATACATCATAGCCGTTTTTGCGGATTTTATTTAAGATACGGCTATAATTCTGACGAGCCAGATAAACCGCGTAACGACTATCGTTGTTCAGCATAGGGATGCCTATATCTGCACTTTCATAATAAGACTCTGCTCTTTTGATTTGAAATTCCATGAACTTAATAAAGCGATCATCAATTTTATGGGAGAACAAGTCGTCTTCAGTTAAGTCAAACACTTTCAGTTCATCTGCTGGCAGGTAAATTCGATTTCGGGATAGATCCTCGCCTACATCACGCAGAATATTGGTAAGTTGCATGGCTATTCCAAGGTCAACGGCGTGTTTTAAGGCCTGCTTATCGTGATAACCGAATACTTCACTGGTCATAAGTCCTACAACAGAGGCTACTTTATACGAATACTCATAGAGCTCATCAAAATTACTGTAGCGCTGCTTCGTTAAATCCATTGAAACGCCTTCAATGAGCTCCAAAGAGTGTTCAAGCGGAATGTGATATGTTTTTAGGACATCAGAAAGTGCTATCAGTATAGTATGGTCGTATTCAGCTCCATTGTAAGTATTCTCGAGCTTTTTTTTCCACGAGTCAACCATCTCATGAATCTGACCTACCGAGAGTGATTCTTTTGCAATCAAATCTTCAGCTTCATCCACTAAATCATCTATGAATCTGCAAAGTGCATAAATTGCGAAGATACTCCTTTGCTTTTTATTTGGGAGAAATCTCGTAGCCAAATAGAACGTTTTCGCATGTTCTCTCGTAATTAGCCTGCACGTATGATAAGCATCTCTCAATTTTGGAGAATTAACTTCATCAATGACCGACCGGTGGAAGGATGTCTTCTGATACACAGGTCTTACAAGGTAATACGGAAATTTTAAGATGCCGTTCATAGATAATGGATTTGATTGTAATCAATCTAATGAAAATCCCCGTATTCTTCGTTCCCTAAAACAAAAGATTTTTGCTCAGAAGAAAAAAGGGAGAACAACAAAATTTTTACTTCTAAGGTAGATATGATTGTAATTACCAAACATCAGCTCTCTAATCTACCTTAATAATTTAAGCTATCATTGTCTTAACATTAAGTTAATGACAACATAACGTACAAATTGTTATCATTCGTCTGAAAGTAAATTAATTTTTTTCCAGAAAAAGCGTTATTATATAAGGTCTCTAACAGTTTACGGTTTTTTTACCGTAAAGATAATCAGGGATTTATCAATAAATACACAATCCCGATACATTTCGACGGTATAAATCAAGAAATACTTATTAAAAATATGGGTAAAAAGATAACAATATACGATGTGGCCAAACGTGCAGGTGTGGCAATATCAACGGTTTCCAGGGTTTTGAATGATTCTCCTTATGTTTCTGACGAAACCAAAGAAAAAGTTCAGAACTCGATTAACGAACTGGATTTTCATCCACAAGTGAATGCAAGAATGCTTGCTAAACGGCAACCACAAATAATTGCAGTAGCCGTACCTACCTTTACCACTCCTTTCTTCAATGAAGTACTTAAAGGCGTAAAAGACGAAATCAGCAAACTCGATCTCGATTTCATAATTTATAATACGGGGTCATCTGAACCCGAGGAAAATTTCAAGCGGTTTGTTGATCGAGGCATTCCTGATGGCCTTGTAATCTTTTCAATAGATATTACTGAAGAAATTGACCGTCGTCTAAAAGATTACGACATCCCCATTATTCTTGTTGGTGCCGACCATCCAAATTACGACTATTTTTATTGGGATAATTACAAAGGTGGATATTTGGCAGGTGAACATCTGGCAAAATCAGGTTACAAAAAGATCGGGATGATCCGGTCACACTCAAAATCCAGCGTTTCTGACCAACGCGAGAAAGGCTTTCGTGCTGCACTTACCAAGTATGGAATTGAATTAGATGATAAATATCTTGTATCCGGCATTACAAGAAAACATGCCGGATTTAGTGAGGAAGCGGGATTTGAGGCCATAAAAATCCTCTCTGAACGTGACGCTATTCCCGAAGCTTTGTTTTGCTCAAATGACGCGCAGGCTATTGGTGCCATCTACGCTCTTAAACAAATGGGCAAATCCGTGCC